>NZ_JBFARO010000113.1:0-25950 GCF_040677125.1 Actinomadura sp. NPDC049382 | reverse complement strand
CCACGAGGGCCTTACCGTCGTAGCGGATCACCACGGGCAGCCGGGACGCGTCCAGTCCCGCCTCACGCAGCAGGCGCCGGCCGCGTTCCTCATCGGGCGGATAGACCAGGAACGGCAGGCCAAAGCGCACCATCAGGTCGCGAAGACGGTGGACGCGGGGGTCGTCCATCCGGGCGACGACGCGAAAGAGTTCGAAGGCCGGCTCCTGTTCCTCCGTCCACGCGGACAGGAACTCGCTCACCGCGCGATGCATCGATTCGTCGTTCGTCCACGGCCGTACGAGGTGGAAGTCGGCGTGGCCGAGCGCGATCGCCTGGACGGCCGGGCTGGTCGAGGAGTAGTCGCGGTCCACCATGAGGACGCGTTTGGCAGTGGGGTGCAACTCATGGGCCCGGGACAGGACGTCGGCGCAGGCGTCGTCCACCAGAAGGAGGGCGACCTTGTGCTCCTCCTGCGCAGCCTCCTGCAGCGCGGTGCGTGCCTCCTCGGCCGAGCCCGCGCCCTTCAGGGTGAACACCCCGCCCAGTCGGCGCGTCAGGTCGGTGAGCAACACGCGCCGTGAGCCCGGGTCGTGGTCCACCACGAGGATGACCGGTGCCGTCACCTCTACCAGCGTAATGCCTGGTGCAGAGCCGCTTCTCGGACGCAGCCGCGGAGCGGCGGCAAACGGGCGCCCTTTTGCCGGATCTTGGGCCCGGCGCGGGCCTCCGGTGGTCAGTGGGGGTGGGTGTCGGTGTTTGGGATTAGGTGGGTGAACATTGGGCGGCCTACGCCTAGGAAGGTGCGGCCCAGCATGCCGTTGATGAGGCCGGCGGCGGAGGCGTACCAGGCGCAGATGGCGGTGAGGATGCCGATGTAGCCGCCGATCTTGATGGTGGTCTCGCTGCCGGCGAAGTTGCCGATGAACAGGATGATCTCGGTGGCCTCCAGGGCGACGAAGACGGCGAGGACGGCCTGGTTGACCTGGGTGGCCCACAGCATCATGTAGGTGTTGAAGATCGCGAAGGCCAGCAGGATCCAGCCGAGGTCGTTGGCCTCCTGGGCGGGGGTGGTGCCGCCGGCGACGAGGACGACGTACAGGCCGAGGCCGATCCAGAAGCCGCCGTACGAGCTGAAGGCCGTCGCGCCGAAGACGTTCCGGTTGCGGAACTCCCACATGCCCGCGAGGACTTGGACGAGGCCGCCGTAGCCGAGGGCGTAGCCGAGCCAGGCGTCGGTGCCGTCGGTCCAGGCGGCGTTCTTGGCGGACAGGAGGAACGTGGTCAGGGCGAAGGCCGCGAGGCCCAGCGGCGCGGGGTCGGCGACCGCGTGCGGTGTGTGCGGTGTGGACTCTTGCTCGACGTGGGTCATGGTGCCTCCTCGGTGGAGTCCCGTCGCCGTGTCTCGCTCGGTCTCGTACGGGCCGGGCAGGGATGGACGAAGGAATGCGACAGCGGACGTCGGGGAAGGCCGCACCGTCGGTTACGGGAACGACGCCGTCCCATAGTGATCCGACCGCACCGGCATGCCGGGCATGCGGTGCGGTTCGGACGACGTCAGATGCGTCCTGAACTGCGGGACCGTTATCTGGGAGCGGTCCCCGTTTCGGATGATAACTCCCCTGAGGCGTCCGGTCAGGACTCCGTTCGCGGGATATTCCGGACCAATCACCACAAACTTAGGGCATTGAAGTTGGATTGGCGTGCTCAGATGGCCGGTGTGGTGATCAGGTTTCCCTCTCGGGGGGCTTTGATGGCCCTTGGTGTGGACGTTCTTTGCCCTGCTCAGTCGGTATTGCAGTTAGTAGTGCGAATAATCGATGAGAGGTAGTGAACGCGTGACCGGGGTCAGTCGACTACGGCGTCGCTGAAGGTCGGTGTGTCGCCCAGCACGGCGCGGTGGGAGCGGGGCTGGTTGCCGTCGATGTCGACGACGCCCAGTTCCGCGCCCAGTTCGGCGCCGATGAGCACCTGGCCGGTCCAGCGCATCCGGTCGGGGTGGCGGGCGAGGGCGTCGATCACCCGGCCGCTGAACTCCGGGGACTCCGCGCCGGCGGCGAACGACTGGTAGCGGTCGGGGACGCCCTCGAAGAGCGCCTTGTTGCGTTCGGTCTTGAGGAGGCCCATCCAGAGGGACACCGCGGCGACGTTGTAGGGCTTGAAGTCCACGGCCATGTCGTGGGCCATCTTGTCCACGGCGGCCTTTCCGGCGCCGTAGGCGGGTCCGTGCATGTAGCAGCGGCCGCCGAAGGACGAGGTGTTGACGACGAGGCCGGCGTTGTTCTCGATGAGCAGCGGGGCGGCGTAGTAGCTGGCGACGTAGGCCGACCGCATGCCCACGTCGAACATGCTCTGGAGCGCCAGCGGCTTCTCCCAGAAGGGGCCCTTGCGGGCCAGGCCGTCGGGGATCGTGAACGCGTTGTTGACGAGGATGTCCAGGGACCCCGACTCCCGCTCGACCTGCTTGAACAGGGCCTCGACCTGGGCGTCGTCGGAATGGTCGCAGATCACCGGGATGCCGGTGCCGCCGCGCTCGGTGATCTCCTGGGCGGTGGCGAGGACGGTGCCGGGGAGGTCGGACTCGGTGCGCGTGCGTCCGGTCACGTAGACCGTCGCGCCGGTCTCCCCGAGGGCCAGCGCGATTCCCTTTCCGGCGCCGCGGCTCGCCCCGGTGACGACCGCGACGCGGTTCTCGGTCAGACCCATTCGTTCCTCCCCGCCGCGAGGAATTCGAGCATCGCCGCGGTCGTCTCGCCGGATTTCTCCATCTGCATCATGTGCCCGGCCTTTTTGATCACCCGGACCGCGCGCAGATCGTCGTAGTGGTCGCCGAGGTGGTTCAGCGGGTCGTCGCCGTGCCACGCCTCCAGGTCGACGTCCTGTTCGCTTCCGATGAAGTAGAAGGGGACAGGGTTCTTCTTCCGTCCGGCATATGGCTTCCGGTACTCCCAGCAAAGGTCCATGGCCCGGTACCAGTTCAGCCCGCCGGTGAATCCGCTGCGGCTGTAGTCGGCGACGTAGAACTCCAGTTCCGTTTCCGTCAGCCATGTCCAGGGGAGGGGCGGCGTCTCCGGGAGGGCGTCGATATAGGTCGTCCCGGGCGGCTTCCGCCAGACGTCGAGGTAGTGGTAGTCGCTGGAGAGCGCGTAGAACAGTTTGCGCAGGAATTCGCGGGGCGCGGCGGCGAGGTCGCGGTCGGCGGCGCCGGGCTCGGCGGTGAAGTAGTGGATGTGGTTGAAGTGCTTGCGGCCCTGCCGGGCGGCGATCGTCAGCGGCGGCTCGGTGGACGGCGTGATGAACGGGTTCTCCAGCCCGATGATCGCCGCGATGCGCTCGGGGTGGTGGTAGGCGAGGTCGTAGGCGGCGAACAGGCCGAAGTCGAGGCCGCTGAAGACCGCTTTCTCCGCGCCCAGGTGGTCCAGCAGGCCGGTCACGTCGGCCACGATGCGGTCCGGGACGTACTCGCGGTGGTCGGACGGTCCGCTGGTCTGCCCCATGCCGCGCATGTCGGGCGCCACGACGCGGAAGCCGGCGTCCGCGATCGGGCCGATCTGGTGCCGCCAGCTGAACCAGGTGTGCGGGAAGCCGTGCAGCAGGACGACGAGCGGTCCGGTGCCCTGTTCGACGTAGTGGACGTCGAGGCCGTTGATCTTCGCGTACCGATGATTCCAGCCGGCCATGCGCGGTTCCTTTGGGGACGGGACCATCCGACCTCCGACTGTGCTGGACGCCGCCGCGCCCCGACACCCGTATGTCCCGCTCAGTGGGAGCGTCGGCCGTCCAGTACGGGCAGTGTGACGCGGACGGTCGTGCCGGCGCCGGGCGCGGAGCGGAGTTCGGCGCGGCCGCCGTGGGCGGCGGCGATGGCGGCGACGATGGGGAGGCCGAGGCCGGTTCCCGCCTGCTCCCGGCCCGCGCGGTGGAAGCGTTCGAAGGCGCGGGCGGCGTCCTCCGCCGACATGCCGGGGCCCTCGTCCGCCACCTCGATCAGGCCCGGGGCCAGACGGACGGTCGTAGGCGTCCCGGGGGGTGTGTGGGCGCGGACGTTGGCCAGGAGGTTCGCCAGCACCTGCCGTATGCGCGCCTCGTCGACGTTCGCGACCAGGGTCTTCGGGGCGTCCAGCGTGAGGGGACGGTCGGGTTCGGCGGCGGCCGCGTCCGCCACGGCGTCCCGCGCCAGTGCCGCCAGGTCCGTCGGGACGGGCTGCAGGGACGCCTCGCGGTCCAGCCGGGCCAGCTCCAGCAGGTCGGTGACCAGGTCGTTCATGCGGCGGGCCTCGTCCTCGATGCGGCGCATCGCGTCCGGCAGCTCGTCGGGGCCGAGGGCGCCGTGCCGGTACAGCTCCGCGTAGCCCTGGATGGTCGTCAGCGGGGTGCGCAGCTCGTGGGACGCGTCGGCGGCGAACTCGCGGACGCGGGCCTCGGAGCGGCTGCGCGCCCAGAACGCCTGCTCGATCCGCTCCAGCATGACGTTGATGGCGGCGGCGAGCCGGGCGGTCTCGGTGCGGTCGCCGGGGCCGGGCATGCGGGCGCGCAGGTCGCCGCCGACGGTGATGGCGTGCGCGGTGGCGGCCATCCGGTCGAGCGGCAGCAGGCCGCGGCCGATCAGCCACCGGCCGAGCACGATCAGTGCCGCGAGCAGCAGCGCGGCCGTCGCGACCTCCGACAGCACCAGGTTCCGGACGGCCGAGTGGATCTCCCCGAGCGGCGCCGCGACGACGACGGTGCCGTTCCGCCACGGCCGCGCGACGGCCCGCAGGCCCGGCAGCGAGAACGGTTCGAGGCCGCGGGCGCGGGCGGCCAACTCGTCCGGGCCGAGCCTCTCGATCGCGGTGACGGCCGCCGCCGGGTCCGGGGCGTCGCCGCTCAGGACCCGGACCCGTCCGGTCGGTCCGACGGCCAGCACCACGAACTGCGCCGGGGCGGCCCCCTGCTCGGGCAGGCCGGGGCGCAGCAGCCGCGTCACGGCGCGGTCGCGGGTGGCCTGGAGCTGCTCGTCCACCCGGTGCATCAGGTAGCCGTTCAGGACGAGCGCGCTGACCGCGCCCATGATCGCGAGCCCGGCGGTCGTGACGGCGAGGAGGCCGGTGAGCAGCCGGGCGTTGAGCGTCATGGCCGCAGCGAGTAGCCGATGCCGCGGCGGGTGTGGATCAGCGGCTCGCCGAGCGGGTCGAGCTTGCGGCGCAGGTAGCTGATGTAGGTCTCGACGACCTGCGGGTTGCCGTGGTCCCAGCCCCACACGCCGGCGAGCAGCTGCCCGCGCGACAGGACGGCGCCCGCGTTGCGCATCAGGTAGGCGAGCAGGCGGAACTCGGTCGGCGACAGGTCGACGTCGACGCCGCCGCGGCGGACCGTCCAGTGCGCCTCGTCGAGTTCGAGGTCGGCCACGCGCAGGACGGCGCCCGCGTCCGCCGGGGGCGGCGGCGGGGCCGTCCGGCGCAGGACGGCCCGCACCCGCGCGATCAGCGCCTCGATCGAGAACGGCTTGGTGACGTAGTCGTCGCCGCCGAGGGTGAGGCCGGTGACGGTGTCGGACGGCGTGTCCTTCGCGGTCAGGAAGATCACCGGGACCTGGTCGCCGTCCGCGCGGAGCCGCCGGCACACCTCGAAGCCGTCGACGCCGGGGAGCATGACGTCCAGCAGGACGAGGTCGGGCCGCTCGCGGCGGGCCGCGCGCAGTGCCTCCTCGCCGGTGGCGGCGGTGACGGTCGTGAAGCCGTGGAAGCGCAGCGCGACCTCGATCAGGTCGCGGATGTTGGCCTCGTCGTCCACGACGAGCACCCGCCGGCTCTCGCTCATCGCCCCCTCTTCGCTCCGCGCGCGGACGAACCCTTCGTCCGAAGGTACCGTCCGCCTCGTCTGCGCTAGCGGTGCTTGGGGACGCGGATCAGGCGGGCGGTGCGGGTGTTCCCGGACCGTTCCCCGGCGACGATCACCTGGTCGCCGTTGGCGAGGGCCTTGAGGGCGGACTTCTCGCCGTCCTTGCGGACGCGGGTGTCGCCGTTGGCAGCCCACGTCCAGGAGACGCCGTCCTCGCTGCGGACGGTGACCCCGCCGGACGACACGGACGTGATCTTGCCGTGCTGCCAGGTCGCGAGGTGGAAGCCGTCCTTGCGCTTGACGGTGGCCTCGCCGTGGACGCCGCGGAAGGCGCGCGCCCCGTGCGCCTGCCGGAACGGGTGGCCCTTGCCCGGATGGCCCTTGTCGGGACGGGCGTGGGGCGCGGTGGGGGAGGCGGAGGGCGCGGGGTCGGCGGCGAAGGCCGGGGCCGCGACGTACAGGCCGAGCCCGAGGAGTCCGGCGGCGCCGGCTCCGGCCACGATGCTCTTGGGTTTCATACGGCCATGCAACCGGGGGCGCCTGGCAGTAGACCTCCGGGAAACCTGGGAGAACCCTGGGAATTCACCGAATGCCGTTCAGCATGCCGCCGATCAGCTGGACGGCCTGCTCGCGGGCCTGCTCGGGGTCGTCCGCGTCCGCGATGGAGAGGGCCAGCTCCGTGAGGGCGCCGTAGAAGGCGGCCGAGGCGAGACCGAGCCGCTTGCGGCCCGATTCGCCGAGGAGTGCCGAGAGGCCGTCCGTGAGCAGGGTGCCGAGGTAGCGCTGATCGAGCTCGCGCCACCGCCGCCATCCGAGCGCGATGGGGCCCTGGAGCAGCACGATCTCGCGGTACTCGGGGTCGGAGCAGATCTCCAGGAAGGTCCGGATCCCGGCCGAGGCCCGTCCCCACGCGTCGCCCGTGCCGGCGGCCATGGCGGCGGTGATGCGGTCGGCGGCGCGGGCCTCCAGGTCCTCGAAGACGGCCTCGAACAGGCCCTGCTTGCCCGCGAAGTGGTGGTAGAGGGCGCCGCGGGTGAGGCCGGCGGCGCGGACGAGCTCCTCGGCGGAGACGTCGGCGAAGCCGCGCTCGGCGAAGAACCGGCGGCCGGTGTCGAGCAGCGCGGTGCGCGTGCTCTCGACGTACCGCGCGCGCCGGGTCTTGACAGGCTCCATGCGGCATGTATAACACATACAAGATGTATGTCAGATGCGTCGTGCATGGGAGCGGACATGACGGACATCGTGGTCATCGGGGCCGGCGTGGCGGGGCTGGTCGCCGCGCGTGACCTCGTCCGGGACGGGCACGACGTCACCGTCCTGGAGGCCCGCGACCGGGTCGGCGGGCGGCTGCTCAACGGCGAGCTGCCCGGCGGGGAGCCGATCGAGGTCGGCGGCCAATGGGTCGGCCCCGGCCAGGACAGGGTGCTCGCCCTGCTCCGCGAACTCGGCCTGCCGACGTACCGGACGTACGACGAGGGACGCCACATCGCCGAACTCGGCAGGACGCGCGGCGAGTACACCGGCCGCATCCCCCGCCTCTCGCCGCTGGCGCTCGCCGACATCGCGCAAAGCCAGCTGCAGGTGGCCCGCCTGGTCCGCGGCATCCCCGTGGACGAGCCGTGGGCGGCCCGGCGCGCGGCCGCGCTGGACGGGCAGACCTTCGAGACGTGGATCCGCCGGAACATGCGCACGAACGCGGGCCGCGCGTTCATGCGGCTGATCACGCAGGCCGTCTTCTCCGCCGAGGCGGGCGACATGTCCGCGCTGTGGGCGGGCTTCTACATGGCGTCCGCCGGCGGGCTCGACCCGCTGATCGACACGACCGGCGGCGCCCAGCAGGACCGCGTCTCCGGCGGCTCCCAGCGGATCGCCCTCGCGCTGGCGGACGAGCTGGGCGACCGCGTCGCGCTGAACTCCCCGGTGACGGACATCGCGTGGACGGACGGCGACGTCCGCGTCCGCGCCGCCGGCCGGGAGGTCCGGGCGCGCCGCGCGATCATCGCCGTCCCGCCGCCGCTCGCCGCCCGCATCCGGTTCGGCCCCGGGCTGCCGGGCGACCGCGACCAGCTCGTCCAGCGCATGCCGATGGGGCGGGTCATCAAGGTGAACGTCGCCTACGACGAGCCGTTCTGGCGCGCGGACGGGTTCAGCGGCCAGGTCACCAGCGACCGCCGCCCGTTCGGCATCACGTTCGACAACACCCCGGAGGGCGGGGCGCCGGGCGTCCTCGTCGGCTTCCTGGAGGGACGGCACGCCGACATCGCCGCCCGCCTGCCCGCCGAGGAGCGCCGAGCGCAGGTCATCGCCGACCTCACCGCCTACTTCGGCCCGCGCGCCCGCGACCCGATCGCCTACATCGAGCGGGACTGGGCGGAGGAGGAGTACTCCCGGGGCTGCTACGGCGCCTTCGCCACCCCCGGCACCCTGACCCGCTACGGCCCGTCCCTCCGCCGCCCCGTCGGCCCCCTGCACTGGGCGGGCACCGAAACGGCGACGCGCTGGGCCGGCTACATCGACGGCGCCGTCGAATCAGGCCACCGCGCCGCCCGCGAAGCCGCCGCCCCCTGACAGCAAGCTCAAGGCGCGGGCGTCAGGGTGCGGATCAGCTTCTTTCGGTGACGGCACTCGTCCGGTGGCGGGTCGAGCAATGCGAGGTGCCGCTGTCGGTCTTGGGTTCGTGACCGGGCGGCCGTAGGGCTTCCGCAACCCGTCCTCTGTGGCTGGGAGGGCGGGGCGTCGGTACGGCGGTTAGTCGGGTGGGGTGAGGGTTTCCAGGACCTGGGTGCCGTACTTGGCGAGTTTGTTCTCGCCGACGCCGTTCACCCGGCCCAGCTCGGTGAGGGTCGTGGGGAGGGCGGTGGCGATCTCGCGCAGGGTGGCGTCGTGGAAGATGACGTAGGCGGGGACGCCCTGCTCCTTGGCGGTCGCGGCGCGCCAGGCGCGCAGGCGCTCGAAGATCGGCATGGCCTCGTCGGGCAGGTCGACCGGGGCCTTCGCGGCCTTGGCGGTCTTCGCCGCCTTCGTGGCGGGGCGTTCGGGTTCGCGGCGCATCAGGACCTTGCGCTCGCCGCGCAGGACCTCGCCGCTCGTGTCGGTCTGGAGCAGGGTGCCGTGGTTGCTCTCGACGGCGATGAGGCCCTGCGCGAGGAGCTGGCGGATCACGCCGCGCCACTCGGCCTCGCGGAGGTCGGCGCCGACGCCGAAGGGCTTCAGCGAGTCGTGGTCGAACTGGATGACCTTGGCGCTCTTCTTGCCGAGCAGGATGTCGATGATGTGCCCGGCGCCGAACTTCTGGCGCCGCTCCCGGTCGAGGCGCACGATCACCGACAGGACCTTCTGGGCGGCGACGGTCGCGTCCCAGGTCTCGGGCGGGGTGAGGCAGGTGTCGCAGTTGCCGCAGGGCTCGCCCGACTGGCCGAAGTAGTCGAGGAGCTGGACGCGGCGGCACTCGACCGTCTCGCAGAGGGCGAGCATGGAGTCGAGGTGCATGGCCTGCCGGCGCCGGTGGGCGGCGTCGCCCTCGCCGCCGTCGATCATCTTGCGGAGGTTGACGACGTCCTGGAGGCCGTAGGCGAGCCAGGCGGTGGACGGGAGGCCGTCGCGCCCGGCGCGGCCGGTCTCCTGGTAGTAGCCCTCGACGGACTTGGGCAGGTCGAGGTGGGCGACGAAGCGGACGTCGGGCTTGTCGATGCCCATGCCGAACGCGATCGTCGCGACGATGACGAGGCCGTCCTCGCGGAGGAAGCGCGCCTGGTTCGCGGCGCGGGTCTGCGCATCGAGGCCCGCGTGGTACGGGAGGGCCTCGATGCCGTTCTCGGTGAGGAACGCGGCGTGCTTCTCGACCGAGTTGCGGGACAGGCAGTAGACGATGCCCGCGTCGCCCTTGTGCTCGGTCTGCAGGAGGCGCAGCAGCTGGCGCTTGGCGTCGGTCTTCGGCTCGATCCGGTACTGGATGTTCGGGCGGTCGAAGCTGGCGATGAAGTGCTTGGCCTGGTCGAGCTGGAGGCGGGCCGCGATCTCCTTGCGGGTGGCCTCGGTGGCGGTGGCGGTGAGGGCGATGCGCGGGACGTCCGGCCAGCGCTCGTGCAGGCCGGACAGCATCAGGTAGTCGGGCCGGAAGTCGTGCCCCCACTGCGACACGCAGTGCGCCTCGTCGATCGCGAAGAGGGAGACGTCGCCGCGGTCGAGGAGGTCGACGGTGGCGCCGAGGCGGAGCCGCTCGGGCGCCAGGTACAGCAGGTCGAGCTCGCCCGCGACGAACTGGGCCTCGACGACGCGGCGCTCGTCGATGTCCTGCGTGGAGTTGAGGAAGCCCGCCTGGACGCCGGCGGTGCGCAGGGCGTCGACCTGGTCCTGCATGAGGGCGATGAGCGGCGAGATCACGATGCCGGTGCCCTTCCGGACCAGCGCCGGGATCTGGTAGCACAGCGACTTGCCGCCGCCGGTCGGCATCAGGACGAGCGCGTCCCCGCCGCCGACGACATGGTCGATGATCTCCCGCTGGCCGTCCCGGAACGTGTCGTAGCCGAACACGCGCCGCAGTGTCTCGAGCGTCTCCGGGATCTCGGCGGAAGTCATCGGCCCATACTATGAACCGCCGCCGACACCCGCCGCCCGAACGGCTACCTGTGGATGACCTCCATCAGGTCCGGGGTGACCTCGTCCAGATCGGACGCGACGTGCGAGGCGAGGGCAAGGGCGTCCTCGGCGGCCGGGTGCGCGGGGCGCGGAATCGCGATGACCGTCATCCCGGCGGCGTGAGCCGAGCGGAGCCCGTTGCTGGAGTCCTCGATGGCGACGCAGTTCTCGGGCGTGACGTCCATCTGGGCGGCGACGGTGAGGTACCCGTCCGGCGCGGGCTTGCCGTTCTCGACCTCCTCCGTCGATACGGTCGTGCGGAACAGGCCCTCCACGCCGAGCTTTCCGAGCACCAGGTCGATCAGCGCGCGCGGGGACGAACTGGCCAAGCCCAGAGGACGGTATTGGGCAAGCCTCCGGACGGCGTCCTCGGCACCGGGCAGCAGGGGCAGCCCCTCGTCGTACCGCTGCGACATCTGGTCGATGACCTCATAGGCGACCTCCTCGGCGGTGACGCCGTCCACGAGGTCCGTAGCGATGTAGGACGCCCACTCCTCGGTGCTCATGCCCATCAGCCGCTCCTGGGTGTCGGGCAGCCAGCGCCCGTCGTGCGCGGCGACGTAGCCGCGGCGCACCTCCTCCCACACCGGTTCCGAGTCGATCAGGACCCCGTCCAGGTCGAACACGATGGCCTGCAGGGGCATGGCTCCTCCACGGGGGTTCTCGTCGCGATGACACGTCCACTACCCGGTACGGCAGGCCGGAACCAGCACGTCCCCAGGCAGACGGGCGTAACGGATTTATGCCGCGAATGCGACATGGTCCCGTTTCAATCTGGCATCGTGGTGAACCTCCGTCCCCCCTCCGGAGTCACTGCAGAGGAGATCCGCCCATGGTGTTCCTCGGTTTTCTCCTGGTCGCGGCCGCCATCGCAGCCGGTGCCGGCGTCGTCCTCGACAACACCGACGCAGCCGACCTCGTCGTCTTCGGCCAGAGCGTGCCGGGCGTGAACAACGAATGGCAGGTGTTCCTGACCGGCGCCGGCGTGGCCGTCGTCTTCGTCATCGGCATGATGCTCACCTTCACCGGCGCCGCCCGCCGCATCCGGAACCGGCGGGACCTGCGCGACCTGCGCGAGGAGCACCAGGAGTCGCTGACCACGCTGGAGCTGGAGAAGCGCCGCCTGGAGCGCGAGCTCGCCCGCGTCCGGCAGAGCGGCGGCCGGCGCCCCGCGCAGCCCCCGCAGGCCCCCCAGCCGCCGCACCCCGGGCGGCCCGAGCCGGCCGCCACCGCGCCGGGCGGCGTCCGCGTCGCGGGCGGCAGGCCGCGCATCTCCGCCACGTCCCCCTTCTTCGAGCGGAACGACTGAGGACGCGCTAGTACCTGGTGATGACCCGGCGGCCCGTCCGAATCGTCACCGGGAGGGATGCCGTGCGCCCCGCGCCCCGGAGATCCTCGTAGTGTGCGGATTCTTCTCAAGGTGGGCATCACCGCGGTCGCCCTGTGGGCCGCCACGGTCCTGATCGCCGGCATCTCGCTCGGCGACCAGACGACCGGCCGGCGCGTCCTCACCCTCGTCGCGGTCGCCGCCATCTTCGGCCTGGTCAACGCCGTCCTCAAACCGATCATCAAGACGCTCGGCTGCGCGTTCTACATCCTCACGCTGGGGCTGATCGGCCTCGTCGTGAACGCACTGCTGCTCCTGCTGACGAGCGAGGTCGCGCAGCGCCTCGAACTGCCCTTCCACGTGGACGGCTTCTGGCCCGCGTTCTGGGGCGCCATCGTCGTCGGCGTGGTCGGCTGGCTGCTGCACCTCTTCATCCCGGACGACGACGACTAGGGCACCGGCCGCCCGTCCACCCCTGTGGAAGCATGACGCGCGTGGACGGGACGGGGCGGCCGTACTTCACCATCGGCGACGGCTACGCGCTCTACCAGGGCGGCGTGACGGAGGGCAGTCTCCATCGTCATGCCGCCTTTCAGGTGGCCATCGCCGTCCAAGGTGAGGTCGCCATGGACGACGTGTCCGGAACCCGTCACAGCGATGTGGCGCTGATCGTGCCGCCCATGGTCGGTCACCGTCTCCTCCAGGCACAGGCGTTGCGCATCTTCTACGTCGAACCCCACTGCGCGTTCGCCGACGAGCTGCGCGCCCTCTGCGACACCGGCATCACCCCGGCCCCCGCCATGAGCGGTCTTAGCGAGGAGGACGTGCGGGCCGCCGGGGGCCGTCCGTCCAGCGATCTCGACGGACGGCTGCTGGAGGCCATGCGCACCCTGCTGGACGAGCAGACCTCAATGCCCGCCCTGGCCGCGCAAGTCGGCCTCTCCCCGCAGCGTCTACGCGCCCTGGCGCGGACGGAACTCGGCATGCCGCTCACCCGCTGGCGCATCTGGCGGCGCCTGGCCCGCTCGGCGGAGGCGCTGCGCGAAGGGCGGCCGTTGAGCGTCGCCGCACTCGCGGGCGGTTTCGCCGACCAAGCCCACTTCACCCGGGAAATGCGCCGGATGATGGGCCTCACGCCTGCGGAGGCCGTCCGGGCGCTGGAGGCGTCAGCCGCGGCGAGCCGTGTAGAGCGAGATCGAGCCGGTGACCGTTGACACCGTCCCCGCCTCCCGCACCTGGCGGAAACCGACCTCGGACATGAGCCCCGGCAGGGCGCCGTCAGCGTTGAACTGCGTGTCCTCACGGCCGTCCGTGAACTGCACCATGCGAAAGGCCAGCCGCATCGGCAGGGTGCGCTGCGCCCCGTAATCGGCGACCACGAGCCTGCCGCCGGGCCGCAGCGTTTCGAGCATCGAGACCAGGATCGCCTGCTTCACCGGCACGGGGCACTGATGCAGAACAAGGCTGGACACCACAGTGTCGGCGGACCCGGCGTCCACGATGTCCGTGAGTGCGTCCCCCATGCCGGCCCGCCATTCGACCGCGTCGGCGCCGGGCTTGCCTTGGGCGATCGCCAGCACCTCCGGGTCGGGATCGACGCCGATCACGCGGGCGCCCGGCTCGATCCGGTGCAGCAGCAGGGCCAGCGACCCCGTGCCGCAGCCGACGTCCACGACGACGTCACCGTCCCGCAGCGCCGCGTGCATGGCGACCATGCTCCGCCACAGCCGCTCCCGCGTCAGAGCGATCACCGAGTCGTAGAGCCGGGGCAGCGCGAAGCGCCCCAGGGCGGGCGTGAAGGTCTGTTCGGTCATGACGGTCAGTGTCGGTCGCCGCACCGCACCCGGTCTTGAACGAACCGCTCGCGCGCCGCTAGCCCTCCGCGGCGACGGCGGCGCGCTCGAACGGGCTCAACTCCAGCCCCCCGGACGGCCCGCCCGCGTACTCGCGGTACTCCGGCGGACGCGCCCCGGGCGCGCCGACCAGCACCCAGCGGCGCGTCCGGACCGCCCCGATGAGGAACTCGGCGTCCGTCAGCGCCCCCGCGTCCGCGGCGATCAGCGCGTCGAACTCCTGGTCGGGCGCGGTGAGCGCGGCGCCGAGCGGCGTCCCCACGACGACGTCGGCGGTGCGGAGCAGGACCTCGCCGTCCGCCGCCCGCGTGCCCTCCAGATACCCGGTGAGCTCCTCGATCCGGGCCATCGCCCGCCGCTGGTGCGCCGGGACGGCGCCGGGGTCCTCGCCCGGGTCGGCGCCGCAGATCTCGGCGACGTTCTCCCGCGTCCGGGCCTCGGCCTGCGCGACCGTCTCCAGATCGTCCTCCCGGACCGACATCTCCTCGGCCGCCTCCGCGCTGCGCCGGTCGAGCACCGTCGCCGTCTCCGCCGCCCGCGCCGCGGCGGCCTCCGCGTCCGCCCGCGCCCGGACCGCCGCCGCGAGCGCCGCCTCACGCGACGTCCGCGCGGCGGTCGCCCGGCCCTCGATCTCCTGCGCCACCTGCTGCGCGGCCCGCGCCCGCACGCCCGCCTCCGTCGCCCGCTCCACGGCCTCCGACGCCCGCCGCGCGTGCTCCTGGTGCTCCGCCCCGGCCTTCTCCCGCTCGGCCGCCAGCCAGGTCAGCTCGGTGCCGAGCCGCTGCTGGGCCTCCTGCGCGTGCTTCAGCCGGGCCCCGCCCTCGGACACGAACGATGCCAGCCCGCGGCGCACCCGCTCCGCGTGCTCGGCGACGTCCTTGGCCTCGCGCGCCCGCCGAGCCGCCTCGTCCGCCTCCCTGGTCCGCGCCTTGACCTCGGCACGCAGGCTCTTGAGGTCGGACGGCGGCGACGCCACATGGAGCTTCTGCCCCAGCGTCATCTTCCTCCGGACCGCCGACAGCGCCGACTCCGCCGACACCAGCCGGTAGTAGGCGGCGTGCCCCTCGGCGGCGGCGTCCGCGTCCGCCGCCGTCAGCCGGTGCGCCTCCTCGGCCGCCCCCGGCAGCGCCTCGCGCGCCCGCGCGAGCTCGTCCGTGAGGGACGCCTCCGCCTGCCGTGCCCCCTGCAACTCGGCCTGGGCCGTCTTCGCCCGCTCGTCCAACTGCGCGCACCGCGCGTAGGACGCCTCGGCCGTCCGCGTCATGGCGGTCGCCTCGTCCGCCGCCTGATCGGCCTCTGCCTGGAGCCGCTCCGCCTCCGCGCGCGGCTCCACCAACTCGGCCTCGGCCTCCGACTGGACGGTTTCGAGCCGCTCCGCCTCCGCTTCGGCCTCCACCGCCGCCTGCTCGGCCTCCACGGCCGCGGTACGCGCCTCCTCGATGGCGTCCCGCAGCGCCGCCTGCTCGACCTCCAGCTCCTCGCTCCGCCGCAGATTCTCTGCCTGGACGGCCTGGAGCGCCGCCGCGTCCCGAGGCCACTGCTCCAGCCACATCAGGCCGCGCCGCAGCATCCGCACCTCGGTGTCCCAAGCCTGCCGCCACGCCTCCCCGACCGGCCGCAACGTCGCCGCCCGCACGCGGGCCTCCGGCGCCGACGGCCCTTCCGGTGGCGCCTCCGCCTGCGAAGCGCCGGACGCATCTCCGGCTTCCTCGGCCTCCACAGCGGACACGCCCTCGCCCGGCAGCACGGGCAGCGGCTCGACGCGGGTGACGTCGGACGCACTCTCCTCTGCGTCCTGGCCCTCGCTCGGCGGCACGGGCGGTGGTTCGGCCAGCGTGACATCTTCAGCCGGTAGGGCACTCGGCGTCTGGTCTTGCACGGCGGGTGCGGCGCTGTCTTCGCCCAGTTCGTCCGGGATCGATGGCAAGGGCTCCGCGCGGGTGATGGCGGAGGCGTTGTCGCCATCCTGCGGCAGTGGCTCGGCGCGTGTGATGTCGGACGCGCTGCCGTGTTCGTCCGGCTCGGGCGGTAGGGAAGGGATCGGCTCGGCGCGCGTGGCGGTGGACGCACTGTCGACTGGTGCGGACGGGCCGCGCAACGGCTTGAACTCGACCGTGCCGTGGGAGCCCGACTCCCGCACTGGCGGGGGCTCTGCCACAGGCTCGGCGACTGGCGGCTCGACTGCTTCCTCGTCCTCGATGGGTGGCAATGCCCGCGTCTGGACCGATTGGGCTTCGGCGGTCTCCGGACGCGTCTCGATCAGCAGCGAGAAGACCTCGGGGTCGTCCTCCATGGCCCGCAGCAGGTCGACGGCCTGCTCCGGCGTGGGGGCGATGAGCAGGGCGCGCTCGTCCGACGACGTCAGCTCCTTGATCACCTTCCGCACGGCCGCGGCCTCGCCGCCCGGCTCCACGTGGACGAGCCGCAGGTCCTCGGTCTCTTCCAGCGACGCGGGTGCGACCAGGAAGCGGGCGAGCACCTCCCAGTCGCCCGGGAGCCGCTCGTCCCGCAGCGCCCGCAAAGCGGCGATGTGCGGCGCCCAGCCCACCGGAGGGGCGTCTTCGGGCGCCTCCCGGAGCCGTGCGTCGATCTGCTCGTAGAACTCGCTCAGCGGGCCGTAGACGCTCTCGACCAGTTCGGCGCCGCCCCAGTCGGCGACTTCCGTGCCCAGCAGCGGCGTGAAACCCTCGCCGTCGAGCGGCACCGTCTCCAGCGCGGCCCGGACGTCGACCTCGGGTTCGTCCTCCGGCGCGGCCTCCGCCTCCTCCGCGGGCGGCTCCTCTTCGGCAGGGAGATCGTCCGCCTCCTCGGAGGTCGCGCTGTCGGCGGCGAGGTCGGCGGGAGGCTCGTATTCGGCCGTGGGAAGGTCGCTGGCCGGCGTGGGCGGCAGCTCCTCCTCGGCGGCCTCGGGCGTACCGGATTCCGCGTCGTCGAGCGGTGGTTCGCCTGTGGCGGATGGGTCGGCCGGTGCGTCCGTCGGCTGCCGCTCGTCCGGATGGTTGGCGTCTGCCGGCTGTTTCACGACTTCATCCCGTCCCAGATCGACCCTCCGGGGCCCTTTTTCCCCTTCTGCCGAGGACTAACGTCTCACAGGTCAGGGATCAGCGGTGGCCCGCGAGGGCGGCGTGATGATCTTCACCGGGGCCCGGTTCGGGGTCGGGGTGGACGACGGCGCCGGACAGGCGCGGCAGCGCGTGCAGCAGGCTGTGCTCGGCGTCCACGGCCACCTTGTGGGCCCGCACGACGGTGCTGGCGGCGTCCACGACGACGTCGCATTCGGCGCGCAGATTGTGGCCGATCCAGCGGAGGCGGACGTCGCCCACGGCGAGGACGCCGGGGGTGGCGGCGAGGGCGGCTTCGGCGCGGTCGACGAGGTCCGGGTCCACGGCGTCCATGAGGCGGCGCCACACTTCGCGGGCCGTCTGCCAGAGGACGAACGAGATCGCGACCGTGATGAGCAGGCCCACCACCGGGTCGGCCCAGGGGGCGCCCAATGCGATGCCCCCAGCCCCCAGGAGGACGGCCAGGGAAGCGAAGCCGTCCGTGCGGGCGTGAAGGCCGTCTGCGACGAGGGCCGCTGAGCCTATGCGGCGTCCGACACGGATGCGGTAGCGCGCCACGATCTCGTTGCCCAGGAAGCCGACCAAGGCGGCGCCGACCACGGCGGGCAGATGGTCCACAGGCTGTGGATGAGCCAGCCGGTCAATGGCCGCGTAGCCCGCGATGACACAGGACGCGGCGATCGCCAGCACGATGACGACACCGGCAAGGTCCTCTGCACGCCCGTAGCCGTAGGTGTAGCGGCGTGTGGGCGGGCGCCTGCCGAGGAGGAAGGCGATCCCCAGCGGGACGGCCGTCAGCGCGTCCGCCGCGTTGTGGAGGGTGTCGCCCAGGAGCGCCACCGAGCCGGTGAGCGCGACCACCGCCGCTTGGAGGACGGTGGTCGCGCCAAGGCCCGCAAGGGAGATCCATAGGGCGCGCATGCCCTGCGCGCTGGCCTCCAGCGCCGAGTCGACCTTGTCGGCCGCCTCATGGGAGTGCGGACGCAAACCGTGCCCACGCCCGTGCCCGTGCCCATGTCCGTGCTCATGTCCATGACCGTGGCCGTGACGGTGCTTCCTCATGGCTCCACGATGAACCACGAATCCCGTTGCAGCACCTCGACAACTGCGCCGTCGTCGCAGGTACGCGGCCTGTGTCAGTGCGGATTCGTCGCCAGAAGCTCCGCCAGGAGGTCGTCCAGGGTGACGATGCCCGCGAACTCGCCGCGCTCGTCGTTCACCACGGCGAGCTGGGCGCGGTCGCGGCGCATGCGGCTGACCGCGTCCAGCACGGTCGTCTCCGCCGTCAGGACGGGCGCCGGGTGCGCCAGATCGTCGGCGCGGCGGTCCCCGTCCGGCTCGGTGATGGCGGCCCGGACGTGCACGATGCCGGTCATCGCCCCGTCCCCGGACCGGACGAGCAGCCGGTTGTGGCCGCTCGCGGTGGCGGTCCGGCGGATCTGCGCGGCGGTCGCGTCCGCGCCGATCGTCGTGACGGACGTGGCGGGCACGACGAGCCGCCCGACGGTCGCCTCCCGCGCGGAGATGGCGCGGCGGAGCAGCTCGTGGTCGTGCCGCCCGATGAGGCCGAGGCGGCGCGACTCGCCGACCAGGTGGCTGAGCCGGGCCGGGTCGGTGTGGCTGTCCAGCTCGTCCTTCGGGGTGATGCGGAACAGCCGCAGCAGCGCGTTCGTCGTCGCGTTCAGCGACGACAGGATCGGCCGCGACACCTTCGCGAACGCGCGGAACGGCAGCGCCAGGATCAGCGCCGACCGCTCCGGGTGCGCGATGGCCCACGACTTCGGCGCCATCTCCCCGATGACCATGTGCAGGAACGTCACGACGGCGAGCGCGGTGCCGAGCGCGATGGCCTTCACGCCCGCCTCGGGGACGCCGAGCGCGTGCAGCGGCGGTTCGAGGAAGTGCTCGAACGCGGGCTCGGTGACGATCGCGAGGCCGAGGGAGCACATCGTGATGCCGAACTGGGCGCCGGCGAGCATCAGCGACAGCTCCCGGACGCCCGCGACGGCGGCGACGGCGGGACGGCTGCCCTTGGCGGCGGCGCGTTCCAGCTGCCCGCGGTTGGCGGCGACGAGCGCGAACTCGGCCGCGACGAAGAAGCCGTTCCCGAGCAGCAGCAGGACGGTGATCAGCAGTGACGGCAGCGGGCTCATGACACCTCCACCGACGGCGAGCGCGGCGCCGGGACGGCCGCCGGGGCCGTCCTGATCAGGATCTTCTCGGCGACGCGGCGGGCCAGGCTGACGACCTCCAGCTCGACGGAGCCGTTGTCGAGGGCGACGGTCAGGCGGTCGCCGGCGCGCGGGAGGCGGCGCAGTTCCGCCATGACGAGCCCGCCGATCGTGTCGTAGGCGTCGCCCTCCGGCAGGCCGAGCCCGGTGAGGCGGCCGACCTCGTCGATGCGCATGCCGGCGTCGACGAGCCAGGACCCGTCCGGCCCGGACGTCGGGACGACCTCGAACCCGTCGGTCTCGTCGGTGATCTCGCCGACGAGCTCCTCGGCGACGTCCTCGAAGGTGAGGATGCCGGCGAGGCCGCCGTACTCGTCCACGACGCAGGCGAACTCCTGCCGGGACTCGCGCATGTGCTCGATGACCCCGTACAGCGGCTGGCTGCCGGGGACGAGCAGCGCCGGGCGGGCGATCCGGCCGACCGGGGTGGCCGGGTCGAGGGTGTCGTCGGCGACCTCGCGGACGCCCGCGACGCCGACGACGTCGTCGACCTCCGTCCCGTAGATCGGGTAGGCGCTGTGCCCGGTCTCCCGGATCAGCTCGATCAGCTCGCCGGCGGTCGCGGTCGAGGGCAGCGCGCGGACCTGCGGGCGCGGCACCATGACCTCGTCCGCCGTCAGGTCGCCGAAGGACAGCGCGCGGTCGAGCAGGCCGGACAGGTCGGCGGGCAGGTGCCCGGTGCTGCTCGACCTGCCGATGATGTCGCCGAGCTCCTCCAGCGTCGCTCCGCTGTGCAGCTCCTCGACGGGCTCGACGCCCACGGCGCGCAGCAGCCGCTCCGCGGCGCGGTCGAACAGCCGGATGACGGGGCCCGCGACCGTCAGGTACACGAGGGTGGACGAGGCCAGGGCGCGCGCGAGCGACTCCGCCCGCGCCAGCGCGAGGTTCTTGGGGAACAGCTCGCCCAGAAGCATCTGGATGAGCGTCGCCAGGACGAAGCCGGTGGCGAGTGCGATCGCGCCAGTGGCGCCTACAGGAACGCCCAGCACCTCAAGCAGCGGCTGTATCAGCTCCGCGAGGGCGGGCTTGGCGATGAAGCCGACGACCAGAGTCGTCATCGTGATGCCGAGCTGGGCGCCCGACAGCATGAACGACACCCGGCCGATGACCTTCAGCGCTCTCTTGGCGGACGTGTCGCCGCTCTCGGCGGCCTGCTCCAGGGTCGCGCGGTCCGCGGCGACGTAGGCGAACTCCTGGGCGACGAAGTACCCGGTGGCGGCGGTGAGAAGGATCACCGCGAGCACTCCCAGCACCGCGGTCAGCATGGGGCACCGGGTCTATGACTGGGGTCCGACACTGCGGACTCACCACTCCTCTCGTAGACGGACTACCTGTCGTAACGTCACTTCGCTCAACGACGTTCCCGGTCCAAAGGGTACGGCTCGGCGCCCGCCCGCGCCTTGCCGCGTGCCCACGGCTTGCGCCGCGGGCATGGGCGAAAGCACCTTGTCTGGGTTAGTGTCACGGATCACACTTGTATGCGAGCGAACGTCCGATAGTGGTCCGGTCCGTGCTCCCAGACCGGCGCCGCCGCAGGGCATGCTCGGGGGACCGGAGAAGCGAACGCGGGGCAGACGTTGGACCAGAGCGGGGCCGGGGCCGCCGCGCCCATGAGTCGTGAAGGCGTCGACCATGCCCTCCGCACCCTGCGCGACGAGCGCGAACGCATCGCCGCGTCCCTGGTCGAACTCGACCGCCACCCCGGCGTCCGGCTGCTGACGGGCGCCCGCCTCACCGGCGAGACGTGGCGCCGCTGGGAGGACGCCCAGGCCCGGCTGACCACGCTGTGGCGGCTGTTCGACGCCTACCAGAGCGTCCTGGACGAGGCGTGCGAGCTGCGCGACCGGTCGCCCCGGCCGGACGCGGCGACGCTGACGGAGCTGTCCGGGCTGCTGTCGGGATGCTCGGTGGAACTGCCCGACGGGGAGATCCCGCTGGAGCACCGCACGCTGCTCGGACCGCAGGAGGAACGGATCACCTTGGACGAGGCCGTCGCGATGATGTCGGACGCGTACGAGTTCGTCGCGGGCGAGGTCGCCGCCGCCGACGCGGCCTGGACGGCGCTGCTGGTCCCCTTGGAGGAGGCGGAGGAGAGCTGGCGGGCCGCGACGCGCCTCGCGCACACGCTGGACGGCACCCGCCACCCCGAGCTGGACCGGGTCGGCCGGGAGCTGACCGCGCTCGGCCGCGTCGTCCGCACCGACCCGCTGTCGCTCGTCCGCGACGGCCGCCCGGACACGACCCGCCTCGACCGCGTCCGCACCGTGCTGACCGCGCTCGGCGACGAGCTCGCCGGGGTCGCCCGGATGCGGGACGAGTACGCCGACCTCGTCGCCCGGATCACGGCCGTGATCGAGGAGACGGAGGAGACCGAGCGGCGGGCCCTCGACGCCTACGCGACCGTCCTCGCCAAGATCCACTCGCCGAACCTGCCGGCGCCGCCGGAGGGCCTCGGCACCGCCCTCCGCGACCGGCTCGCCGCCCTCGAACGGCTCCGCGAGGCGGGCCGCTGGGTGGAGATGGCGGGCCGCTTCGCCGAGCTGGAGCGCGCCGCCGAGGACGCGCTGGAACGGGCGCGCGGCGAGCTGCGTCTCAGTGCCGGCCTGCTGGACCGGCGCGGCGAGCTGCGCGGCCGCCTGGAGGCGTACCGCGCCAAGGCCGCCCGGCTCGGCCTGTCCGAGGACGAGCTGCTCACCGGCCTGTACGGGGAGGCCCGCGAGGTGCTGTGGACCGCCCCGTGCGACCTGCGCCGCGCGACGGCGCTGCTGGCCGAGTACCAGCGGGCCATCAGGGCGAGCGAGACCGGGACGGGGACGCGGCGATGAACCGATGCACCCAGCCCGGCTGCACGGGCCAGGTGGACGCGGACGGCTTCTGCGACGTCTGCGGCATGGCCCCCGCCCCTGCCGCCGCCCCCGCCGAGTCTGCGCCGTCCCAGCCCCAGAGCGCCGCCACCCCGGCCGCGAGCCCCGCGGCGGGCGCCGTCCCGGCCCCCGCACCGCCCGCCGAGGGCCCGCCCTCGAACCGTCCCGCCCCCGCGAGCCCGGCCGCCGGCTCTGGGCGGGCCGGGTACTCGCGGGCGGCGCCCGTGCGGGTGCCGGTCGCCGCCGTCACCACGCAGACGCCGTTCGCGCCGCCGACGAGCAGGGAGCCGCGCTCGTCCGCGCCGAGCGGCACGGCCGGCGGCTCGGCGGGATCCGGCCGCGGGACGGTCGGCTCCGGCCGGACGGCCTCGCGCGGCGGCACCCGCGGCACCGGCTCCAGCGGTTCGGCCCGGCGCGGGATGCTCGGCGCCGGGCTCGTCGAGGTCCCGCCCGTCCCGGCCCGCGACCCCGCCTCGGCGATCATGGAGAACCCGGAGGTGCCGGAGAACCGGCGCTTCTGCAGCCGCTGCGACGAGAAGGTCGGCCGCAGCCGCAACGGCCGCCCCGGCCGCACCGAGGGGTTCTGCCGCAGCTGCGGCCACCCGTTCTCCTTCACCCCGAAGCTGCGCGCGGGCGAGCTGGTCGGCGGCCAGTACGAGGTGCTCGGCTGCCTCGCGCACGGCGGCCTCGGCTGGGTGTACCTGGCCCGCGACCACAACGTCAGCGAGCGCTGGGTCGTGCTGAAGGGCCTGCTCGACACCGGCGACGCCGACTCGCTCGCCGCCGCGACCGCCGAGCGCGCGTTCCTCGCCGAGGTCGAGCACCCCAACATCGTCAAGATCTACAACTTCGTCCGGCACGGCGACTCCGGCTACATCGTGATGGAGTACGTCGGCGGGCGCTCGCTGAAGGACATCCTGCTCAGCATCCGCGCCGACCACGGCGACCAGGCGTCGCTGCCGCTCGGCCAGGTGATCGCGTACGGGCTGGAGGTGCTGAGCGCCCTCGGCTACCTGCACGGCGTCGGGCTGCTGTACTGCGACTTCAAGCCGGACAACGCGATCCAGTCCGAGGAGCAGCTCAAGCTGATCGACCTCGGCGGCGTCCGCCGCGCGTTCGACGTGGACAGCCCCATCTTCGGGACGCCCGGCTACCAGGCCCCCGAGATCGGCTCGCAGGGCCCGTCGGTCACGTCCGACCTCTACACGGTGGGCCGGACGCTCGCCGTCCTCAGCTTCCCGTTCCGCGGCTACACCGGACGGCACCTGCGCAGCCTGCCGCCCCGCCACGAGGTCCCGGTGTTCCAGCGGCACGAGTCCTACCACCGGCTGCTGCGGCGCGCCACGCACCCCGACCCGACCCGGCGGTTCCAGAGCGCCGCCGAGATGGCCGAGCAGCTCACCGGCGTCCTGCGCGAGGTGCTGGCCGCCGAGGACGGGCGCCCCCGCCCCGCGCCGTCGCCGCTGTTCGGGCCCGAGCAGGCCACGGCCGGCGCCGAGATCGTCACCGCCCCGGACGGCGCGCCGCCGGCCATCCTGGCGCCGCTGGAGCCGCGGGCCGCCGCCGCGGCGCTGCCCGTCCCGCTGGTGTCGCCCGCCGACCCGGCCGCCGCGTTCCTGTCCGGGCTCACCGCCCGCGACCCGGCCGAGCTGGCCGCCGCGCTCGGCTCCGCCCCGGTCGCGTCCCGCGAGGTGCGGCTCGCGCTGGTGCGCGTCCGCATCGAGCTGGGCGACCTCGACGGCGCGGCCCGGCTGCTGGAGGAGATCGCCGCCGAGGCCCCCGACGACTGGCGCGTCGACTGGTACCGGGGCGTCCGCGCCCTCGCCGGCGGGCAGGGCGGCGAGGCCGTCGCCGTGTTCAACGACCTGTACGACCTGGCCCCCGGCGAGCAGGCGCCGAAGCTGGCGCTCGCGTTCTGCTACGAGACCCTCGGCGACATGCGCGGCGCCAGCCACTACCACCAGACGGTCTGGCGCACCGACCCCACGCACGTCAGCGCCGCGTTCGGGCTGGCCCGCACCTGCCTCGCCGCCGGCGACCGCGCCGGCGCCGAGCGCGTCCTGGACTCGGTCCCCCGCATCTCCAGCCACTACCTGGCCGCGCAGCTCGCCGCCGTCGCCACGGTCGTCCGGGGCCGCAGCCCGGGCGAGCTGAACGCCGCCGTCCTCATCGAGGCGGGCCGCCGCCTGGCCTCGCTGCGCCTCGACACCGAACGGGCCGCCGCGTTCACCGCCGAGGTCCTGTCGGCCGCCCTCGCGTGGCTCCGCGCGGGCCGCGCCCCGATCCCGGCCGGCGTCCGGCAGCGGATCCTCGGCACCGACATGGCCGAGCCCGCCCTGCGCGCCAAGCTGGAGGACACCTACCGCGTCCTCGCCAAGCTCGCCGACGACGCCGAGCACCGGCACGCGATGGTCAAACGCGCCAACGCCGTCCGCCCGAGGACGCTCTTCTGACCATGAACGCCCCCCAGCGCACCCCCGTCGCCCCCTGCCCCGCCTGCGGCGAACCCGCCCAGACCCGAGACCGCTACTGCGAACGCTGCGGCACCCCTACCAGCCCCGCGGCCCTGGCCCCCGCACCGAGCGCTGGACCAGACTTGGCGCGTGGGGGGATTGTGCATGGGGCGGTGGGGTGTGTGGATTGTGGGGGGACGGACGTCGGGGCGGACGGGTTCTGCGGGCGGTGCGGGTTGCGGCAGCCGGGTGGGCGGGAGCATGTCGAGGTCGGGCTCGGGGCGGCCGGGGCGGCGGTCAGTGACGTGGGGTTGCGGCGGCGGCGGAACGAGGACGCGGTCGCGCTGGCGGAGCTGCCGCGCGGGGCGTGCGCCGTGGTGTGCGACGGGGTCGCGACGGCGCCGGGGTCGGCGGAGGCTTCGCGGCGGGCCGCCGACGCGGCGGCGGCCGTGCTGTCGGGGCGCGTGTCCGCCGGGATGGACCCGCGGGCCGCGACGCGGGCGGCGGTGGAGCGGGCCGCCGAGGTCGTGGCTGGGCTCGGCGGGGAGCCGGAGGCGTCGCCCGCCTGTACGTACGTGTCGGCCGTCGTCGACCCGTCCGGTGTCACGGTCGGGTGGGTCGGGGACAGCCGGGCGTACTGGCTGTCGGCCACGGGTTCGTGCGCCCTGACGCGGGACGACTCGTGGGCGGCGGCCATGGTCGAGCAGGGCGCGATGTCCGCCGAGGACGCGTGGGCCGACAGGCGGGCGCACCAGATCACGGCGTGGCTGGGCGCGGACGCGGGCCCCGTCGAACCGCACGTGGCGGCGTTCCGTCCGACGGTGCCGGGGCTGGTCGTGGTCTGCAGCGACGGGCTGTGGAACCACCTGCCGGAGGCGGCCGACCTGGCGGCGGTCGCGCGGGGCGGGGACGGTCCGGCCGGGGCGGCGCGGCTGCTGCTGCGGGCGGCGCTGGACGCGGGCGGCCACGACAACGTGACGGTGGCGGTGCTGCCCAGCCCGCCGCCGGGAGCCGGGAGAGAGCGGGGCAGATGAGCGGGTTGCCGGAGTTCACCGTCCGCGTGGACCAGAACGCCTACCTTCCGGCGGGCGGGCGGGAGATGCACGCGATCGTGACCGTGGAGGCGCGCTCGTCCGGCGGCGGCGCCGTCCCGGCGGCGGAGGTCATCCTCGTCGACACGTCGGGGTCGATGTCGTACCGGGGGAAGATGGCGGCGGCGAAGCGCGCCGCGCGGGCCGCGGTGAACGTGCTGCGGGACGGCGTGCACTTCGCGGTCGTCGCGGGCGCGAACCGGCCGCGGATGGTCTACCCGCAGGGGGAGCGGCTCATCGCGGCGGACGAGGCGTCCCGGCGCGGCGCGGTGAACGCGATCGGGCGGCTGGAGGCGGCCGGCGGGACGGCGATCGGGTCGTGGCTGCGGCTCGCCGAGCGGCTGTTCGCCGGGCACGACGACGCCGTCCGGCACGCGATCCTGCTGACGGACGGCAAGAACCAGCACGAGTCGGCGGAGGAGCTGGACGCGGCGCTGGCGGCGTGCGCCGGCCGGTTCCTGTGCGACGCGCGCGGCGTCGGCACCGACTGGGAGGTCGCCGAGCTGCGCAAGATCACCTCGACGCTGCTGGGCGGGTTCCTGGACGTCCCCGACCCCGCCGACCTGGAGGCCGACTTCCTGGCGATGACGCGGGCCGCGATGGGCAAGGAGGTCGCCGACGTCGCGCTGCGGG
>NZ_JBFARO010000112.1:0-25996 GCF_040677125.1 Actinomadura sp. NPDC049382 | reverse complement strand
GACGCCGCCCGTTGCAGGCGCAGCATGTCGTCCTCGAGTTGACGCTCGTGGATGGGCCGCGTGGGCACACCGTGCACGCCGCCGCTGTGGTGGGCCACCACAAACCGGACCCGAGGGCCGGGGTGCTCTGCTGCGCGTCCGCCCCTTCGGTCCCTGCGGTCACAGGAGACTGGCCTCCGTAACGACGAAGACCCCGGAGCTTGCCTGCTCCGGGGTCGTTTCGTCACTGTGGGGCCACGACTTTCGTCTGTACCCCCGAGTGGGGTACTGACGTAACTCTTTGATCAGCGGAAACGTGAGGGCCTTGCCTCACCGGATTCCACGCTAAGCAAGATCATCTTCCACGCCAGGTCCGGAGCCGTTTCCGACTGCCTCTCGAACTTGTGGCTGTCACTGCCTAGCGGCTTCCCCAGTGCGGTCAATTCCGGCGGAGAGCCGCCGGCGAGTCCTGGAGCCGTGGCCACAGTCGGAGGCGGTAGGAGTCGGCCGAAGGGGTGTTCGTCGACGGGTCGCCGAACCCGCGGCCGGAGACTCGCATGCAGTATCCCCCCGCCGGCAGTGAAGCGCCGTTGATGTGGGTGCTGCCGCCGGAGGGCTCGAAGGTGATGCCGCCCGTCGGGGCGTGGAAATTGATGTCGACCTCGTTGTCCCACTCGCTGGTATCGGCCGGTGGCTCACCGGTCCAGATCTCCACCCGCATCGGGGTCTTCCAGCTGTACTGACCGGGTGTGATCAGGTCATCAGCCCCCGCCAGGACCCCACATAGCGCCTGGAGTCCTTGGCGTCGGCCAGCGCTTCAAGGTAGGGGCTGTCCTCTGGACCATCACCCCAGTCGACGTGGGAGTAGATGTAGATCTGAACGTGGTCGGCGGCGACTGCCGGGTCCTGAGCACTGATCATCTCGGCAGCTGATGTCCCGCCATGAAGACAGAGACGGCCGGCGCGTTGGACCGCTACTGTGCCGCGCATGGCTGGCCTGGATGATGGTGATCGCGAGTGCGTCGAGGTGTATCTGCTGACGTTGCACGAGCCCTATGAGGAGGCGCGGCACCCGGTGCCGATCAACGCCACGATCGTGCACGCGGCGACGCTCCTGCATCCGTTGGTGCCGCAGCCTGACGGCGGCCGCATGTACCGGTGCCTGACCGAGTTCCCCGACCGCAGCGCCGGTTGCGTGGTGCCGGTCTCGACGCTGACCTACGAGCTGAACGGCGGCCAACTGTGGGGCGCGGTAGGTGATTGGGAGCGGGTGACCGACGCCGTGGTGACCCTCGCGCGCGCCGACCGGTGCGATGCGATGCCGCTGGGGTTGCCGCAGGTGTCGGCGGCACTGCTGGCAGGCGGCCCGCACACCACGCTCACGATGCACCACCCGGACGGGACGAGCACCGAGTACGGGGGCGCCGACCGCGCGGAGCGCCTGCGCGAACTGGAGGGGCATGTCCGCGCGTTCGTGGCGCGGGCGCCGTTCTGGCCGGGAGATGGTCTGGTGACGCCGGCTCCGTTCGCCGGGCCGAGGCCCTACCGGCCTTACCAGCCGGACGCGCATGGGTGGCACTGACCCATGATCACTTTTTGGCCCGCCTGCTGGCCTCCGTGGTCAACGACGCCCTGCGCGACATCACCGCCGGCGGTGACCCGGGGCGTGCGGTTCGAACGGCGCCGCACCCACCGCGCCATGCCGGATCTGGCGCTTGGACCAGCCGGACACCGCCACCCGCCACGCCGTCCAGTTCGCCGGCGGGCGGGGGCAAACACGCCCGCGAGGTAGGACAGGGGGTCACGTCCAGCGGAGTGTGTATGAGTTGGCCTCCGCGTGATCCTGTTTCTGCAGGTTAAGCGGTGAGTTCCTGGTTGTCGATCTTGGGGTGCGGTCGCGCGCCGCGTCAGCTCTGCCCGGCCGGCGTCCGGGACGACGGCGCCGGAGTCGTTGCGCGGTCGAGCGGCGGCCAGCGGCCGGCGGGAGGCGTTCCGGAGGTTCTCGATCTTGGCGATCGCGGCGCGGGCCTGCGGGCCGGGGGCGTCGGTGTCGCGCAGGCCGTGCGCGGCGGCCTGGGCGTCGGAGGCGAACAGCGGGACGGGGGAGGTGTAGTCGCGGACCGCCTCGGCGGTCTCGGGCGTCATCGCCCCCAGCAGCACCGCGATCCGCAGCGCCATGAGTTCGTCGCCGTCGTGGCAGCCCGCCTAGCCCGCGCAGACGCGGACGGGGCTGGTGTGGCAGCGCCACACCGCCTCCGGCTGCTCGATCGTGGGCTGGTCGTAGCGGGGGAGCTTGGCGTACTCGGTGCGGTCCCAGATGCCGGAGGGGCCGTCGCGACGGTACGGGCAGGTGTCGCAGGGGCGCCGCGCGGGCGCCTCGAAGCGTTGCATGGCTGTCCTTCCTGGGGTTCGGTCCGCCCGGCACCCCGTTTGCTGGCGAAGGTGCGGGTGGCGCAGACCCTCTGGTCGGTTCGGGCAGCGGCCGGGGGGCTGTGGCTTCGCAGGAGCGGCATTCGAGCATGATGCGGGCTGTCGCGAGGCGTTTCGGCTGTGCTCCGGCGACCGAGCCGGCGGTGAGGGGCAGCGCGTGGAGTCGCTCGACCAGGTGTAGGCGGTGGGTCGCGCCGCAGTGGGGGCAGGGGTCGGGGACGGGTTTGGTGCCGCCGGGGGCGGCGGCAGGTTCGGGTCGGGGGCGGTGTCGACGGGCATCAGCGGGTCATCCTGCCGGGGCGGTCGATCACGTTCAGCGCCGCCCAGCCGAGAAGGCCGGTCGGGAGGGGTTGGACGAGCATGACGACGGAGAACAGCCATGTCTGGCGGGTCGCCATGGCGATGGCCAGGAGTGTGCAGGTGGGGACGGCCAGGGCCGCGCCGATCGCGGTTGCCCTGCCGGTGGTCAGGTTCAGTGCTGGGGGGTGGGGGTGATCCAGCCGCGTTCGGTGTCGTAGACGTCCAGTGCGGCGGCCGCGGCGTCGTGCAGGGCGGTGCCGGGCGGGAGTTCGGTGGTGGTGGTTTCGCGGCCGAGGGCGGTGTTCGCGGCTTTCTCGACGCGGAGGCGGAGGGCGGTGCCGGGTTGGACGGTTGCGGGGAGGCGGAGGATGACGAGCCAGGTGCTGCCGGGGGTTCCGGGTTTCTGGTGGAGGCGGTGCAGGGTCGCGGCGAGTGGGGCGCGTTCGGGCATGGCGGTGATGGCGGCGGCGATGGTCTCGGCGGCGGCGCCGGGGGCGTGCTCGTCGTTGAGCAGGAACGCGTAGGTGTCCAGGGGGATCATCTTCGCGGGGTCGGGGGTGGTCGCGCAGGTGGTCGGGGGTGATTGTCCTGGCGGGTCGGCGTGCGGTGGCGGGGGTGGGGCGGCTACGGTGCGGGCGCCTTTGCACTAATGGGACCGGGAAGGTCCCGGCGCGGCATCCGGTCAGGTCGGGGCGCTGATCCGCAGCAAGAAGGTGTTTCGACCGAAACACCGTGCTCGGTAGTCGCTGCGGACTCCGTCGCGTGTGGGGGCGAGGCGGGCCCACGCGCCGGGCGGCGACCGCGGCGTCGTGCCAGGGCAGAGGACCATCATCGACCGCCGCGTCCGTCCCGCGCGCCCTGTTCGGCGTCGCGCGCGCTGTTCGGCGTCGCGCGCGCTGTTCGGCCGCGGCCGCGCGTTCGCGCTGGGTGTCGACGTCCGCGCTCTGCCTCGATCTGGCGCCGCAGCTCCTCCATGGCCGCGACGTCACCGAGGCGCCCAACGCAGTAGTGATCAGACCGTCGCGTGCACGCAGTTTCGGCAGGTGGATCGGTGCAAGGCTTGCCATCGGAAAGACATCATCAGTCGAAGGGGCCGCTCCCGGACGCGGGCCCGCGCGCTGCGCTGCGTACCGATCCGGTATCGGGGCGGGCTGCGCCTCCTGCCCGCCACCCCGAACTGGTAGAACAGTGACTGATCAACCACGCATAGTAATCGGAGCTGTTCATGCGCACCTCTCGCCCCTTGCTCCGCGCCGCGGCCACCACCGCGGCCGCCGTGCTGGCGCTGGCCGTCCTCACCGGCCCGGCGCACGCCGCCCCTGCCGCCGCCACCCACACCGCCACCACCTCCCCAACTCCGGGCCTCCCGCTAGGTTCGATCATCGGCGGGCTTTCCCCGAGCGTGGCCGCAGCCGTGCAACAAGCCCTGGCCACCCTGTTCGGGACCGGCATCTAGCTGAGCCGGGCTCCAGCGGGCAGACCCGGCGGTTCCGGTCCGCTCGGTGTCGATGACGGCCTGGCCGCGGTTCCGCTGTCCCCGGTCGCATCCTGACCGTGGCGGCGGCCATCCACTCCTATCTGCTCGAAGTGGCCGAGGAAGCCCGGTGCGAGGGCGATCGGCGGGTCCGCCGTCAGGCGCGTGTCTTGGCCGGTAAGCCGATCGACGTCTACGAGGGGCACCTGCGCTCGTTCCTCAACCCCTGGCGCACCTCGTTCGGGACCGGGCACCATCCGGATCCGCAGCCAGGGGAAGGGTGGCCGGACGTCGATGACCAGGAACACCAACAAGAAGCGAAGAAGAAGCGCAAGCGGTAGGGCACCCCACTGGTCTGGGCTCTTGAGCAGCAGCTGGCTGGCCAACGGCGTGAGCCTTGCTCGGACGAGTCGCGTTGGCGCCGTCCACCGATCGGATGTGGGCGGTGTTCGGTGTCCTGGCGGCCGGCACTTCCAATGCGGGGCATTCGATCCCGACGCCCAAGACGGCAAGGAGACGTCCCGATGACCAAGGCTGACAATTTCAGCAACCAGAAGGGCGGGGTGGGCAAGACCACCACCTCGATCGGGCTCAGGGAGGCCCTGGGCCAGGCGACAGCGGACGCCATCCCGATCGACGTGGACGGCCTGCCGTTGCAAGCCGCCTACGACTGCGTGGGCGCCTACAACCGCGCCGCCCTCCTCTTCCCGTTGCCCGCCGACGCCGACGAAATCGAGCGCATCTTCACTGGCCCCATCAAAGACCCCGACGGCGCCGAGTTCCGACTCGACTTCGCCCCGCATGGCCTGGACGCCGCCCCGGACGACGTTGGCAACCTCGTCCTGCGACCGTGGACCGGGGACGGCCCGATCCTCGTCCTGACGGTCAACGTCACGCGCGAGCGGATCAACGACCTGATCACGCTCAAGCACCGCCTGCACACCCTCAAACGGCTCCGTACGGAGCTGAGCAACCTCGGAATGCCCGCACCGCCCAGCGGCGAGCACAGCGAGCGAAGGCCGCGATGAACCGCCGCTGCCCCAACCCGTCGTACAACCTCTTCTGGAACTTCATCAGCGGCATCATGCAGGACTACGGCCTGGACTCGGCCGAGCATCCAAACCCCTGGACCGTCCGATTCCCGGCGGTGACCGGCCTGCCCGCGCCCGTTCCGGCTTGCTGTACGTCGTTGACCCGGACGAGCCGGTCCTGGACGACGCCGACCGCATCATCGGCTGCCGGGCCCTCGCTCTCGTCCGCTAGCGCCGGATCCGGCCATATCTGTGACGGGCCCGGCTATCCGGTGCTGGGGTCAGAGACCTCATAGACCCTCAGAGGGTTCGCAACTGACTCGGTTTCCGCTGGAGCCCGAATCTATTCGCGTGATCATCGCCCCTTAGAGGGGATGGCACGAACGCCTCGTCTCCAGGTGGAGACGAGGCGTTCGTGGTTCAGGGCTGTGCTGAGCACCACGGCGATACCAGTACGGCTCGGGCCATGGCCGCCACTCGGCCCCCTCCGGCCTGTCCCCGCGGCACGCCCGGCTGGCCGTTAACGCCGCCAGCACCTGGTGCGAGGTGACGCTGGAGACGCTCGCCGACCCGGCGGCACCCTGGCATGACGACACCGCCTGACGCGGGTCGGCGGATAAGAACCGTTATCCGCTGAGCGTGTCGTAGACCGACTTGGCCATGATGACGAGAACCAGGAACGCCCCCACTGCGCCTACCAGGAACGACTGCTTATCGACCTCCCCCAGCGGGGTGACCACGGATTCGGGATCACGGACCCGCCGCCGAACGCGCGCGTTGGCCAGCGGAGCCGCGCAGCTCACCTCGCGCGGCTTGTCCTCGGTCAGGCAGGTGATGACGATGCGTTGGCGCCTGCCGATCAGCGCCGGGCCGATCAGCAGCTCGGTTCCGTCGACGCGCGCCGGGGGGACAGGCGTGGCCGAGACCGAGTCGGTGGCGGTGATCTGCAGGAGCTCCACGATCCGCACCCCCAGGTCCAGGCGGATCGGCTCCCCGTTGTCGAACGCGTCCCGCGGTACATCACGGCGGCCCCAGCCGGCCAGCACGACCTCCGCGAGGAAGGGCCGCTCTAGGAGGACACCGCGGTGCCGCAGTTCGAGGCCGTCGCGGACCCCGTCCGGCGCGGTGAGCAGCGGCGCGACCGTGCGCAGCCCGTACTCCAGCCGCTGCCGGGCGAACCGGGTCAGGTAGGTGACCGCCACCGTCGCGATCCCCACCAGCAGCGTGGCGGCCGCGCTGGCGCCGGTCCAGAACGTGCCCGAGCTGTACCACTCACCCGCGATCGACATACTCGGCATCCAACCGCGCCGCCGCCCGCCCGCCAAAGGCCTTTCCCCGGAGGCCGTCGAGAATCCCGGGGGAGCGGTTCGGCCTCGGCACGGACGCCGAGGGGACCGCGGCCTGCGGCGTGCACGCGACTTCGCCCAGCCAGCGCTCGCTGAACACTCGCCCGTCTGTCCGGGAAGCTTGCGTCGGGGACGTGGTGCGGCGGCCCGGTACCCGGAGCCCCCGGCCGCCGCGCACGCGGCGTGACCAGCACCTGCGGTTCGGCCCTCACGCGACAAGGCCGGAACTCAAGCGTTCGTCCCCGCGTCGTCGGCCTCGATCGGGTCTCCAGCTGAAGCCGGGATGCTAAGTCAGGGCACATTTTGTAGCCGCTACCCGCATTAATGCGGGTGGAGCGACGCCCGGTCGGTGGCAGTATCCGCGTAAGCGCCGTGAGGGGTTCCGAGGACCCTTCCGGAGCTGATGGCGTTCTAGGTCTCTTGACGGGGATCACGCCGATCGGCAGAGGACGGCCACGGCCGAGGGTGCAAGCTCGGCGGTGTTGCCGTCTTCTGCCATGCCTTTTTTGTCCTGCCTCTGTTCTTTCTGATGCTGTTGGCGTAGCCTCCCCACATTCGTGGTCGACGCGGATTGAGGGGTTTCACCGGGCACTTGCACACCGGCCCTTCCTTTCGGGGGAGTCGGGCCCGCCTTCTAACTGCGGTTCTGCTGCGGATGCGCAAGATCCCCGTCAAGCAGACCTCAGGAGCGCCCCTCGATGCCGCCGCACAGTTCTGCCGTTACACTCGCCGCCGTGATCATCACGCTCGGCTATCTGGTATTGGCCGGATTCGTTGTCCACCGGACCCCGGCTGAGCAGATCCCCCAGGTTCTCGTTCGACTTGCCTCTCTGCTGCTGGTGCTGCCGGTGGTCTTGTACGGGCCGGAGGCCATGGCTCTCCTGCTTGGTCCGTAAACGCCAGGCGCATGACACACCCACGTGAACCGGCGCGGCCCGTGTGGGCGTCACGGTCGTATCTGAGCAGGCTGGAGGCGCCTGCCAGGGACGCGCTGCTGCGCTCTGGCCACGCTCGCGTGTTGGAGGCGGGCGAAACGCTGGTCCTTCAGGGCCAGCCGGCTTCGACGGTCGGTGTGGTCGTGGAGGGGCGGTTGAGCCGGACCAGGATCGAGCCGAACGGCGAGATGGTCATGCTGGCGCTGCACTACCCGGGCGACCTGGTAGGCGAGCTCTCCTTCATCGACCATGGCGCTCACTCAGCGACCGTTGCCGCGCGCGATCGCTCGGTGGTGCGGGTCTTCACGCACGCCGCATTCGAGGGCTTTCTGAGGCAGTACCCCTCGGCGAGGTCCCAACTGCTGCGGACACTCGTCGATGGCCTGCACGAGGCCGAAGCTCACCGCAGCGACGCCGGCGTCTACGACGTGGAAAGGCGTCTGGCCCGCGCCCTGCTCCGCCAAGTGGACAGATATCCGTGCAAGCTGAACGGGCACTACCTGGTTGAGCTGCGGCAGAGGGAGTTGGCGATGCTGATCGGCGCCCAAGAGGGCACCGTGCAGAAAGCACTGGCATCCCCGCTCCTGCGCGATCTGGTGCGCTCGAACCGCGGCCGTATCCTGGTCGGCGACATCCGGCGGCTGGCCGAGTTCGCGGAGATCGGTGGCGCCGATGGCTGCTTCTCCCCAGGCGACTTGTGAGGAAGCCGCACAAAACCGCCGCAAAGCGGCACGGCTCCGTCCAGGCGCCGCGGCGGGCGGGCACCTGGATCTGGTCTGGAGCCGGGCCGCGCCGATCCGCCGCCAGCCCAGCGGGCGCGCGTTGTCAGGGAGCCGCGCCGCCGCCCTCCAGGTCGTCCTTGGCGAGGGACCTCCGCTTCCGCAGCGTGGATCGTGCGGGTGTCGGTCAGGTCGACGTCGCCGCTTACGCCCTGGACGTGCGCGGCCATCGGCCCCGTGGAGATCGGCGAGCGCGAGCCGATCAGGTCCATCGCGCAGAACGCGCCGTCGTGGATGCGTAGCGCGATCTGGTCGCGGTGGAGGATGTCGGGCACGTCGAGGATGCGGCCGGTGCCGCGCGCGAGGCGGAACATCTCGGAGCTGTGGACGGTGTCACCCGGCCGTGTAGTCCACCACAACAAGCATTCCTTGGCGTGTGATGCGGCGTCGGACGGCGTGACACCCCGCGGCTACTGGTCTTTAGCGACGAGTTGGTTGAACAGCAGAAGTCCTGCGGCTGCAGAGGCGCAGCCACTCAAAACGGACTCGGGAAGGCCGCGTCCGGAGGCGAAGGTAAGCAGGCCCGCACCAATGCCGGCCAGCACACCGAGCGTGAGCACCAACGCAGCTCGTACGGTCATCAGCGGCTTGTCGGGTTCGGGTGTGGCCATGAACGGCTCCTTCAACTCCAGGAGGTGGGTGCTTTCTTGTTGACCGCATAGGGCTGTTCGCCGCCATGAGCCCATGCGGTGGCCGTGTTGGGACGACTTTCCGCAATCGCGTGGGGCCGGCGCTCGCGGACGCCTATGAGTAGGGGAGGCAGAGGATTAGGGCAGCGGCTCGCGGGTTGCCTCGGGCCCCGATCAGGTGGATGAGGTGTCGATGGGTGACGTCCCCGAGGACGACGACGGTGCGCGTCACAAAGCCGATCAGGAACTGGTGGAGTTCTTGGCCGCCCACGGCTTCGCGGGGCCGGCATATACCCGATTCGCCGAGGAGATGGCGGCCTACGCGCTCGCCGTCCTCACCGCCTGGCTGCACACCGGGATGATCTTTGTGCGATGCGCCGAGAAAGGGATCAAGCTACCGCGTCCCCCCACGGGTACCTGGTCGAAGGACGACCAGTTGGAGTTGGCCTTGGAGACCGTCGCGGTCGCGATCCGCTCGTTCCAGCAGCACCTGCGAAGCGGCCGCTGGGATCCCGGTAAGGGGGCGAGCCTGCGCACCTTTTTCATCGGCCACTGCACTTATCAGTTCCCCGACACCTACAAGAAGTGGCTGCGGGCCTTTGACGGGATACGGTCCCCCGACAGCGGACTCGACGAACGCTGGCCGGATTCCCGTCCTGGGCCCGAGGACCTCATGGCCGACCGCGACCAAGCCGACCGTGCACTGGCAAGCCTGCCAGACCACACCCTGCGAGCCGCCCTCGTCCTGACCTCCCTGGGCTACAACCACGCCGAGATCGCCGAGCTGATCGGAGAAGACGCCACGGCCCGTTCCGTCGAGGGTGCGCTGTATCGCTTCCGCCGGAAGAGGGGAGAGCGATCATGAGCAACGGCCTGAACCTGGAACGGCTCAACGCTTTGCTGGAGGCAAGTTCCCTGGGCGACCCAGCAGCGGCCAAGCTGCGGAAACGCACTCCCCGTGACCTTGCCGAGGCCGCAGTCCAGCGCGCCGGCCTACGCACCGGCCCCGCCGATCCAGCGCCCGAGCAGCGGGTCGTTGACCAGCGAGCACGCACGCGGCAGCAACTGGATCTGGGCGTACACGACCGTGGGGGGGCCGACGAAGCCGAGGGACCGTCGGAAGTCGGCCAACCGGCCTACGGCGCCTCCGCATCGGCCTCCGGGCCGTCCATGACGGCCGTGCAGGACGACTTCCGTTCATTGGTAGCGGCGGGCGACTCCGCTGCGTATTCGCTGGTGCGTCCCTATGCGGTCACCGGTGGCCGGCTCAATCGGCGCGCAAACCTGGCCGTCGAAGCCCTGGTGACCGCAGTGCCCAATCCGCCGCGCGACGTCTCCACGCTGACGCCTGAGTACCGGGCGATCATGGATTTGTGCCGGTCGGCGCACTCGGTCGCGGAGGTGTCGGCCATGCTCTCGATCCCTCTCCAGATTGCCCGCGCCCTCACCGCCGACATGGTTCTCGAAGGGTTCCTACGGCTGCACCAGTCGGGCACCAGCGGTACGCAGCCGGACCTCGGCCTGCTCGAAAGGGTGCTCAATGGACTCCGCAAGCTCTGATCGGCCACCGGTGCCAGGACCGCAGGGCCCAAACCCCGACCTGGTCTCGGTCAAGATCGTCGTCGGTGGTGGCTTCGGCGTCGGCAAGACGACCTTCGTCGGGTCGGTGTCGGAGATCACGCCGCTCACAACCGAGGCGCTCGTGACCACCGCGAGCGCCGACATGGACAACCTGTCGGCGGTGCAGGACAAGACCACGACCACGGTCGCCCTGGACTTTGGCCGGGTGTCGCTGGACCGCGAGCTGATCCTCTACTTGTTCGGGATGCCTGGCCAGAGCAGCTTCTGGTTCATGCGGTACGACCTGGCCACGGGCGCGATCGGCGCGGTCGTGCTGATCGACACCCGCCGCCTGGCCAGCTGCTTCGACATACTCGAGTACCTCGAACGAGTCGGACTCCCGTTCGTCGTCGCCGTCAACGGGTTCCATGGCGAGTTCCAGTACGCGGCAGATGACATCCGTGTCGCCCTGTCGATCAGCCCGCACGTACCGATCGTCGAGTGCGATGCACGCAACCGCACGTCGGCCAAGCAGGTCCTCATCGCCCTCGTCCAGCACGTCATGTCGCTCCATGCCCCGACGCCACCTTAAGATCCCTCGCAACAACCACCGGCAGGTCCGCCGGGCGCGCGCTGCTGGACGGGCGGAGGAGAGCGTGTCCTCGATCGCGCGGCTGCTGGGCGTCTCGCGCACCACGCTGTATAAGTACGTCCCCGAGGCCGCGGGTCGCGCGCGTGCCATCGAGGAATCCGTCGGCTGGCTAGGGCCTGCAGGTAATTCGGATCAGTTGCCGCTGGTCATGATCGGAGTGACTCGCTCACACCCGGGACAGGGCCCCCTGGGCAGGCGCTGGGCGGTCCGAGGACGCACGTCGCCCGCGCACGGTGTTCGAGGACGTCCTCGGGCGGGACAGCAGCAACCGTGAGGCGCCCATCGCCAACCGTGCCCTGCTCGGCGTGTCGTGGCCGGATACGGCCAACACCACCTTGAGGTCTGCGGACATGCCACCTGACCAGGCCAATCATCCGCGCGCGTTGGCGGATCTCAGATGCTCTGGGAACTCTGCACGCTCCCAACGCTCCCAACGCTCCCAACGCGGACGGTTCAGGCGGGTGAGGAGGGTGCGACGGGATCCCGTTATCTGCGGGCCCCTGTACCGTGTCGCCCATCACCTCCAGGCGCTCCGGCACTTGTCGGCGGGGATCCGGCCCTCAAGCCGGAGACAGAAGGAGGTGATCGGGAGGTGCCAAGCCGTCGCACCACCCGGAACAGCACGCGGCGAGCCCCCGCTGAGAGCACGTCGAACTGGCAGAAGGTCACGACCTTCGCCGGCGTCGGGCGCCTTGCGGTCGCGGTCGCTCGGCTGGTCCGGGACTGGTTGAACGGCGAAGGCCCCTGGCCGTTCCTCTGACGAGGCAACGAGCCGAAGGGCCTCCCGCGCAGGGCCCCTGCGGCGGCAGCTTGGCCGGCGACGCCGCGGGGGCCCTCTTCTTATGCTGTTATCCCAGGTCAACCCTTAAGACTCAGTTCCAAAAGGGATGACCTAAGTCAGGGTACATAGCGTTCCCAGACCGTACACCGGTTTACCCACTGGCGGATAGCCGCTACACCCGCGTCTCACCCGAGCACTCACCCGCTGGCAAGCCCGCCGCGCCCCCGCCGCGCTGACCGCTACCCTGCGGCTCGCCGTAGCTTCAGGACCCCCGGGCCATCAAGGCCGATGCGCGCCACGCACGTATCGGCCTTGACGAAGGCCTACGCCACGGTGGTCAGGCCCGCCAGTCAGTACCCGGCGTGGTTCATGGTCTTGGAGGCCGCCCACACCCGGATCCGATCGAGGTCGAGCAGCCAGTCCTGCGCGATCGCACCGACACCGTCGCCCTCGTCCACGACGTCGGCGAGCACCGAGGGGAGCGTCTCGGCGAACTCGACGTACCCCGCCGGGCTCGTCGCCCACATCGTGAAGACCTCGATGCCGACGCGGTAGAGCTCCTCATCCAGTTCGTCTCCGCCGACGTTCGGGCTGACAGTCCACACGAGGTCGAGAAAGTCGCCGGCTTCCCATGAGCCCGGACGCCCCGCCGTCAACGGGTCGCGGCGAACCAGCTGCTCCGGCTGGATCGGCCCGCTGGTCGGCACCGGCGGCGGCTTTTCGGCCTGCAGCTGCTGCTCGACCGCATGCAGCGCGGCCGCTATCCTGCCGAGCGCTGTCCGGCCCGCCCCGCGGATCGCCGCCTGCAACCGGTCGTAGTCGCCGGACGGCGCCCCGATCACCGGCCGGACCGGCCCGTACCGCTTCACGACTTTGTCGTAGGGCAGAACCTCGCGGGTGTGGCCGTGCTCATACACGACCTCGTTCAGCTGAAGCGGCGCCGGCGCCGTCCGCTTCGTCGGGTCGGTCTCCTGGGACATGCGCTCCAACTCGGCGGCGCGGGCTACGTGGCCGGGCGCCAGCGCTTCCTCAGCGGTGCCGACGAGCGGGGTCTTGCTTGGCGAGCGCGGCGCCGACCGCTTCGGCGGTGACGTTGGTGTAGATCGCCAGCGAACGGATGTTGGTGTGACCGCTGAGCCCCATCAGCATCGGGACGGACCAGCCGTCCTCGGCCAGATGGGTGAGCCGGGAGTGGCGGAGCTGGTGAAGGGTGAACCCGCGTTTGCGCCGGTCGTGTTTCTTGGTGCTCTGCTTGAACAGGTACTCGGCGCGTTCATAGGACAGCCGGCCGCGGCCGGTGTGCGGACACAGGTCGGCGGCCGCGGGCGTGCGTGCGGGTGCGGGGCGCCGGTCGGCCAGGAACAGCGGGCCGCTGGTCCGGCCGCCGATCAGCCGCGGGAGTAGGCGCGCGGTGCCGGACTGCCAGTGGATCCAGCGGGTGTCGCCGCCCTTGCCGGTGATCTGGCCACGTTTGTTGGCCAGGTCCAGGTCCTCGATGTTGAGCGCCAGGACCTCGTCGGCGCGGGCCGCCGACTCATAGGCCAGCCGCCGCAGCACCTTGTCCCGTATCGGCACCTTCGGGTCGGCCAGCAGGGCCTCGACGGTGTGCCGATCGATGGCGCGGGTGCGGTCGCGTTTCTCCGGCCGCCGCTCGATGAGCGCGACCAGGTCGGTGGTGACCCAGCCGCGGCCGGCCGCCCAGGTGGTGAACGAGCGCAGCGCCGAGCGGTGACGGTTCCAGGTCCGCGGGGCCGCCTCGTCCCACGCGGCGGTGAACACCGCGGCGGCCTGGTCGGCGGTCAGCCCGGCGAGCGGGACGGTGTCGCCGAGCTCGCGGCGCAGCCGCCGCAGCATCTGGCCGTAGGAGCGCAGCGTGTCGGCGTCCAGGTCGCGGCGGGCTAGGAACGCCGCGGCGGCCTCGCCCAGAGCGGTGTCGGCCAGCGGCACGACGGTACGGCCGCTCATGCCACTTGCCGCCGGTCGATGCCCGGTCACGCGTTCGTCTCCGTTCACTGCCCGCTTCGCGAAGCGCCGCCGCCATCCGTCGAATCACCAAGGTACTCATCGAGGATTTCAACGATGGCGTCCCTGATGGCCTCGTCGATGCTGGCGGGCGCGGACCACTGCGCGTTCGCGGGGCCGTAGCACCGCAGCAAATCGCGTGGCAAGAGGTCTCCTGTCGCACGGTCAGCGTCCCACATGCACGCGAAGGGGTCTTCGTCGATGAATGGAACTAGCTTTCCCGCGGCCTTCGCACTGCGCCCTTGTGAAATGCCGTACAAGGACGCGTAACAGATTTCCATGATCCTTGAGATGGCTTGGCCGCACTGGTCGACATAGTGCAGTGTCGACGTACCATGGAGGTGTGCCATGAATTCGCGATAGAGGATCTTCCTGACGTTCAGTTGGATGATAGTTTCCAAGTGTGGCTCGATGGGCTTAGAATATACCCATTCGCGAAATGCTGTGATATGATAGAAGAGGCTGCCTAGCAAGTAGAAGCCTGGTCCGCCGAGGATTAATGCTATAGCGGCCGGTTCTGTCGAGCCCAGCAATTTTTTCTGAGTGCCGTGCCGCGCCGTTTGCAGAGAGATCGCAGCCCAGTCAGCGTTGACCTCCTTTATGGGCGTGTTGTCCCGTACATCGTGCCGGTTCAGCAGGTGGGCCAGTTCATGGGCCACGATGAACGACTCCACCGCGTCGTAGGTGTACGGCATGAGGCCGGGCGCTGCCCTGAGCCTGTCCCAGATCGGGGAACCTCCGCTGGGGAACTCCTCCTCCCACACCTTGGTCGAGCGATTGAAGAACGTGATGACGGCCTCCGCTACCCCTTGCGAGTGGCTCCGGCAGATGTCCTCCAGGTTCGCCGGTCCCCACCAAGAGTGTTGACCATTTGCGGCGGGGGCTAGGTCCATGATGTCGAGCGTCATCTCCGTGAAGTACTTGAGGACATCCATGAACCCGCGCCCGATGAAGATGAAGTCCAGGTCGCGACCCGGCTGGGCATAGGAGACGAAATCTCGGTTGATGGCCATCCGGGCGGCGACCGGATTCGCGTCAATCAAGCCGGGATGGCCGGGATCGACGTCCGCAAGTAGTTCTAGGACATGGCGTTGGAATACCACTTCCATGAAAGTTCGATAGGCGGAGCGGTCGGCCGCCCAGGCGTATCCGAGATCGTCTGCAAGGTGCGGGTACTCAGCGAGCATGTCGCTGATAGGCGAGAACAGCCTCTCGTTGAAGTCCGGGTGGTCCGGCCAGTCGAGGAGCTTTCCTCCGGGTAGGTAGTAATGATCATCTGCGGTGATGACAGCGTTGCGGGCGCGCGCGGCAACCTCATCGGCGGTCAATGCCATCGCCAGCCTCAGGGCTCCAGTACGCGCTGCAGTAGTCGGTCACCCCGGATCGCACGAGCAGCACCGACACCGTCGCCGCCGGAGCGACGGCGAACTGGGTCGCCAGCAGATCTGCGATCGCTCCGGCGAGGGCAACCTTGTCGCCATCCTGCGCGATCTGCTTGATCCTGGCGTTACCGCAAATGGCCTCCCGGGAGGCGTCGCGAAGCCGCGCGAGGACCTGCCTGCCCCTCCTCAGGGCGTCCTGCGGGAACGCAGCGTGCGCGCTTGAGCCCAGCTCCGCCAAAAGCGTGTCGTCGGACAGGCTCATCAGGCGCACGATCTCGTCGCGTTCTATGGTGTCCTCGCCAGGCATGTAAGACCGCCTTATGTGACAGGGAATGTGTCGGCTTCGACCGTACGGCCCAGCGACGACGACCTAGGTGAGAACACCTGAGCCGGTGACGGCCGGATGCGGTCGTGACAGGGAATGGGCCATTCCCTGTCACATCACAGAAACGAGTGGCTCAGGTCTTCGGCGCGAAGAGCACGCGCGGTTCGAGGTCGAGCCGGGTGGCCGGGGCCTGATCGGGCGGGGTGAGGTTGAGCGTCCAGTTGCCGAACCGGCGGACGGTGTGGGTGATATAGGGCGAGACGGTGGCCAGGTCGTCCAGATCGACGCTCTGTCCCTCGGCGGCCACGTGGGGTACTGACGAAACTCTTTGAGCAGCAGCAACGTAAGGGCCTCGCCTCGCCGGATTCCACACTAAGCAAGATCATTTTTCAGTCTCCGTCGGGCAGCGGTAGAGGGGCCGGCATAGGGGCCTACCTGCACGGTAGGAGGATTGCTTCTCCGGTGGGCACGGGCTTCCCGGAGCGGCATGGTGTCTCGAACGCTCGATCAGCCAGGACTTGGTTCATCGCCTCCCTCGGTGGAGCGACGCTCTCCTCGAAATAGTGGCTGTGTCGTCCGGAGAAGGCCGTCTCCTCGATATTGAGGGTCCAGGCCCGCTCGCCGACTACGCGTTCGTCCAGTGCCCGCAGGAGGGCGGCGGACTAGCATCGGTCCTGCGCGGCCACGCCGACCCGCGGCTGCTGAGGACGACGAGGCCGAGCGCGCCACAGTGGGTCGGATCGCCGTGAAACAGGCCTGTAGCCATGCCTCACCCGCAGACGATGTGGGGCAGCGTGATGGGATGGCGGACCTAATTGATGAATGTCTGGACCACCAACATTCGGCCTCCTGGTGTGCGCACTAAACCACGACCCCACCCGCTGAGCAGCATCCGTTGGGGCGAGTTGCTCAATGTAGGCGTCGCGTAATACCTGCGCGCACAGCGGTAGCGGATCGGGGAGCGCCGGCTGCTCGGGGTCGTCGGACTTGGGTGAGACCGGTGCGTGCGGCCGCAGTGAGCATCACAGCCATGGCCGGGTCGGCTCCTACGGATTCCATCGCTGTCGCGAGCAACCGCGCGGCGATGTCGGCAGCCTGGTGGGGCTGCAGCATCCGAACGTACCGGACCCAGGTCGGCGAGGGTGGCCGCGAGTTCGTCGGCTGCCTGCAGGGCGCTGTAGAGCAGCGCGGCCCGGGCGAGCCAGGGCTCAGACTGGACTGCGCCGTCCAGAGCGGCCTTGCGGAAGAGGTCGACAGCAAGGTGCGCTTGCCGTAGATTCCGACGAGTTCAGCCACGACGACGCGAACCTGCCATGTTCTGGCTGGGTCTCGTGACCGCTCCTGGCTGCTCTGACGACTGCCGGCCGGCGACGGACCGTAAGGCCCCGAGCCTCAGCATCTGCGTCGAACCGGGCCACCCCACTGAGCCAGGCCCGCCAGCCTTGGCGATCATCGGGATCCGGCCTCAGGTGATGGCAGACCATCACACAAAAGACGGTGGCCCACCTCGTCCGGCCACCGGTACTCGGCGACGGCATGGATCAAGCCTCCCACGGCGCCGACGAGCACGGTCCACCGCCGTGATCCCACCGAATATGGGCGTTAGGCGAAGGCGGTGATGATGGCTTCGATGATGGCATGGATGCCGCTCCAGTCAGCATCCGCAGCAGCAGTACCACCGAGGGCAGTAGCGACCTTAGCCTCGAACCGTCTCTGGGTTTCCGTCTTCTCGAGGAGCTCACCCTGGTACATGCGGAGCTTCCGGTGGTAGCTGGTCCACTGGACCGGGATCAATTCGCCGTCGGCTAGCAGGATGTCACGGCCGAGGTAGAGCTCGAGGGCCCCCGCCCTGCCGTTGATGTCAGCCTCGACCGGATCTTCGCTGTAGGGCCCCAACGTCGGATAGCTATTGAGGAACTCTAGGGGTGGATAGTTCAGTATGCGGTAGTTGGCGGGAAGCTGACCCGTGTGCCGGATCTTGGCGACGGCCTCGAGCCCTGCGGGGTCGTTGTCGGCGATGGCCACGACCCGGTTTGCGACGCCCGCGGCGGCGAACGACACCACCAGTTTGGCCATGGCGCTGGCCCCTCCCTCAGCAGGGAAACCGTCGAAATCGATGAAGGTGACGAAGCCGATCAGGTGCGGATGGGTGACCTGCATGCCTTTGGCTAGCAGCCGTGAGTCGGTCCTACCTTCGGTTAAGACGATCACTGGGGCGCTGGTCGATGCGCCAAGTTGTGCCTCACGCGCCATCGCGGCGATGGGACGGTCGGGCGTGGAGTCGTATGCCTCGATGAAGTCGAGAGCAACCTTGGTGTCGCCCCGAACATGGTCGAGCATGAGGCGTAGCAGACTGCGGGGATCCATATGCCGCTGTATCCCGAGCGGGTTGAATTCGCCCCAATTATGCGGGCCAGGTTCGAGCTTTTCCCTGTACTCCTCGAACTCTTGCTCGACAGTCCGAGGTCTGCGCTCGCCGCGGCGTCGGCTCGGGGCTTCCTGACGCCATCTCTCCACTGCCACCGTCAGGTCGCTCCAGGCCCGCTCCCAGCTATAGCCGAGCGTTATCAGACGCTGCCGCACATGCTGAGCTTCGGCGCGATAGCCATAATCAATCGTCTCGAAGTCGTTGCCGCCAATTTCTGGCGGCACTACCCTGTGGTACCGCTCAGCTTCGGTGAACAGAGCTGCGATATCGGGATCGTAGCCGGAGCCGGACATGCTCGCAAGGAATCGCAAGTTCCCGATCTCCACCTCGGAATACACAGCTACTCTCTCCTCTCATTGGACGGCGTTGCTCACCCTTTATCTGGAAGATAAGTGTGCTACCTTAAGCTGCCCTGTGTCCACAGTTCGCGGCAACAGCGCCCAGAAATTAGATTTTGATCGGGAGGTCTCAGCGCATGCGATACTGCACCCCGGCTTCCAGCCGATGGCGAAGCCTCCACCGGTCGAGCCGGGTCAGCGTCCGTTAACCTCCGTTATCTCTGCACACCTGAACGACACGGCTGGCCTGCACCAGGATCGCATCCTGGTATCGCTCCGCCTCGCCGTCCCCGCACAATAAACCACGTCCCCGCCGATTCATGGACTCTTCGAACTCATCTTCCGCTGGCTCGTTGCTGGGACGGCGACATCAGGGTCAGATATACGAAACCCAACGTGAGCAAGTGCCCGAACACAGGAGTTAGATCACGGTTTGCGGGATGCCCGCGATTCTGGAGTGGGTCGTGCGCGCAAGTAACCGGTGCCACCGCCGCTGTCGGCGCCGTGAAGGCGGCCGAGCCGAGCCCCGTGATGCTGCGGCGGGTACGCGAACGGCCGGGATCCACTTCGTTGGGCTGCGGCCGTCGCGGCGCGGACGGGATCCAGGTCCTCAAACACCGAGCCGGGCACCGACGGCGGTATGGTTCCGTCACGCGGGCTGAGGAGGGCGCGGTGGGGGATCTGGAAAACCTGGTCGAGCAGGTGTGGTCGCCGGAGGTGCGGCCGCTGGCGCGCGAAGCATTGCGCTGCTACAACGCCGGGGCTTTCCGGGCGAGCATCGCCGCGACCTGGACCGCTGTGACCGCGGACATCATCACCAAGCTGACCACGCTGGCTACCGACGGGGAAGCTCAGGCAGCATCATTTCATTCCTCCGTTGCGGCCGCGCAGGACAAAGGTCTCAGCGTCGAAGGCGTCCGTGCGATGCAGTTGATCGAAGCGAGTCTGCTGAGCGAGGCGGAGAAGTGCGAGCTAGTCGATGGCATCGGCGCCCGCGAACTCACTCGCATCCGTGAGGATCGGCATCTGTGCGTGCATCCGTCGTTGCGCGCGTTCGGAGAGGTCTACACGCCGCTCTCTGACACTGCACGCGGCCACCTCGCCGTCGCGCTGAGCACCCTGCTCATCCACCCCCCGACGCAAGGCAGCGCCTTGGTGCAGGAGTTCACCAGGCACGTCAGCGACCCGATGTTCGTGGCTTCCACCGCGCACCTGCAGGCGGCGTTCTACGATCGGGCACGACCGGCGACCCGCCGCAACATCGTTCTGCTCGCCGCCAAACACGCACTTCTGGAACTGGACCCTGGCCCCGGGCTCAGCGCCGTCGAGATCGCCGATCGAATGGCAGTGGCACTGTCGGCGTTCGCAATGCGCGACCGCGACCCGGTCCGCAGCGCCCTCGCAGCGCAACTCGACCGCTTCCAGCGACTTGACGGCATGATGCAACTGCGGGCCCTCATCAGACTCGGCGCTCAGGACTATTTCTGGGACAATATCGACGAGCCGTTGGCCGATCGGCTTCAAGGCCTGCTTGACACCCTTCCCGACACCCAAGGGTGGGAAGTTCTAGCCCCCGAAGACGCAGCAGCCTATGCGCTGGTACGCAGCCAAGAGGCGCGAAAGCGGCTCCCGCGTCTGGAAGCACGTTTCAGTGCCCTTCCGGTCTCCGCCCAGATGACCGTCATCGCCCTGCATCCCCATCCGTACTATCTCCCTGCCATCGTGGGTGGCCTGTGCGAAGCGGGGATGTTCCGCATCGGTGAACAGGTCGGCCAGATGCTGCTCGCCCATGCCAGCCACCTTTCCCTTGAGCTACTGCAGGAAGCCCTCAATGCATGGTCAGCCAACCATCAATGCCGCCGCGCGATGCAGATGCCCGGAATCGCCGTCGAGCTGCTACACGCCACTACACACCTCGGTGCGGCTCGGATCTCGGTGTTCGGCGACTTCCTGACCTCAGTGCACGACCAGGAAGCCGACGATCCTTACTACCGCTATCCCGGCCTGGAGAACGCACTGAGCGGCAGCGGAGTATTGTAGCCGCTCGGTCAAGCCCGATGGAAGGACCGGCGAACGAGGGACCTGCCGGGGCGACGAGTTGCTGCGTTGCGTTCCAAGGCGGCGGCCACTGCGACTCGGCCAGGAACAGCGGGCCCGTGCGTACGTGAGCGGGCCGTACCAATACCGCAACCCCGCCACGCCGTTCGCAAACTATGCTGCGCAACTTCGAAGTCATGATGGGCCTGCGATGAGGCTCCGGATTTCACTCGTGACGGCGAATCCCTACCGAGTGGCGCTGGATGAGCGCGGCGCCGTTCTGCTGACGAGAGAAATCGCAGGGCCCACGCCGCCGGCTGCTGGCCCGGCACGTCCTCCTTGGCCATCAACGGGGTCGACTACATCCCCGGCGTCCAGGGGCACCGGGTTCTGAGCCTGGAACTCATGGACACCGCGCTGGAGCTGGCTGGCCGAGCAGGAGAACCCGGGCTACCTGGCGGTGCACTGCCGCCGGAGGTCCGCCCAGGTCGGCTTTTCCTGGGTGGACCTGGCCAGTCAGGACCGGTCGCATCCCACGCTGGCCCAGCAAGAAAATCTGAACGTGCCCCCCAACCTCTGCGGCGAACGCGCTCACCCAGGGTGACTGGGTCTTCATGGCCGCCAACACCGCGACGGCCCACCATCTGGTCAACGCCGTGGTCCAGCAGTACCTGATTCCCGCCACCCACGTTGGCGTGGTGATCCCGGTGCGGCCCGACGGTGACGTCGCGACATCCACGTCGCCTCCCGCCCGATCCTATGTGCTTGATCAATTGGTGAACAGTTGCGTTTCTGGGCGCACATCTGACAGCCCGAGGGACCGGGACCGCATGGCCTCGTTCTCCCACTGGCCAACGAGCATGAAGTCAGATCATTGATCAGAAACGCAGTGAGCCGCTGCTGCTGGACTAGCTCGCGGCACACTCGTGCCCTGCTCAGTCTGCCACGTCCACCTAAGGACGGCCACCGACGCTGGGCGGCTTCCACCGAAAGCGATGGCCCTGACACCTCCCGGTTCGGTGGGGCTGACTGCCTGTGTCGCCAACCGGGCAGGACCGGCAATTTGAGTCATCTTCACGCCGAACATTACACCCAAAAGGGACAGGAAAAACTCCACCTCGAGGCGTGAAGGCAGAGCTAGGGGCAATTGGATGATATAGCTCTTACCGGAGGTATCATGGAGGGGCTTGAGTTCGAACTAGTCAGCGAATCGGATCCGCGAGTCGCCATCGCCATCACGTTGGGCAACAGGGCACGGAAGACCGTCGGCCTTCTTCCTCGGGCGGCGTACTTCGATGCCGCCGCAAAGAAGCGGCTGCTGGTCGCGATGGCAGGTGACCAAGTGGTCGGCTACGCGTTATACGGCCTTCCACGTGACGAGGTAACTCTCACTCATCTCGTCGTGGACAGGTCGCTCCGAGAGAAGGGCATCGCCCGTGCGCTCGTCGAGCACATCAGCAGCCGTTATCCGATGCGGGCTGGCATCAGAGCGAACTGCCGCAAAGACTATGAGCTCCATGACATGTGGACGAGTCTGGGTTTCCGTCCGCGCTTGGAAGTCGAGGGACGCGGCGCGGACAGAGCGCTCATCACGGTCTGGTACCGCCGCAATCCCGGCCATGTCGATCTCTTCACTATCGACACCCCGCCGCTGCTACGGGCGGCGATCGACCTCAACATCCTCCGCGACCTGCACGATCGGCCCGAGCGCAAGGGTGCGTGGGAAAGCCTGAGCCTGGTCGAGGACCACCTCGCGGACAAACTCCAGTTGATCGCAACCCCCCAACTCTATCGTGAGGTCGCCGACATCACTGACGACGTCGACCGGAATCGGTACTTGGCCTCGGCCGAGGGCAGCCAGTACTACAAGCCCGTTAGTGATCGGCACCTGGCCGACGATCTGACCCGCGCATGGATCGACTTGGTCCAGCTCAGGCAACCGTCGTATCCGGCGACACCGCAAGATCAGCAGGATGCCAGGCATCTGGGTGAGGCGGCGGCCTGCGACGCGGAGGTGTTCGTCACCCGCGACGAGCAATTGATCCGCCTCGCAGACGGCACCGCCCCGGCCGCGCTGGGGATCAGCGTGCTGCGCCCAGCCGACGTGGTGCTGCGAATCGACGAACTCACCCGCCCCGCCTCGTACCGGCTCTCGGACCTGCACGGAACGGGCTACAGCCGTCACGAGGTCTCCGCAGAGAGCGAGACTCAACTCTCCGTATTCCAGAACACCGCCGAACGCGAGTCCAAGAGGAACTTTCTGAAGGCCCTGCGCATCGCGGCGACCTCCCCCGGACGTTGGAACCGCACTGTCATCCGCGACCCTGACGGTCGGCCGGTCCTGCTGTACGTCACCGGCCTCTCGGACGAGCGCCTGGAGGTCCCGCTGCTGCGTGTGGACGCACGCCACCCCGTCGCCGCCACCGTCGTTCAACACTTGCTGTTCGATCTGCGGCAGCAGAGCCGGAACCGACAGGCGACAGTACTGTCCATCACCGATCCGCACCTGAGCGCAGCCGTCCGCAGAACCGCACTAACCGACGGATTCACCGACACAGGCCAAGCGCTGTTAGCCCTGATGATCGACCAGATCGGGCCTGCCTCGCAGATCCAGGCCGCAGCCGAGGAGGGGGCCCGTCGGGCCGGAATCCGGCTCGGATTCACCCTGGCCGCCGGCATGGGCGTCTTCGGCTCCGCAGAAGTGGAGCGTGCGCTTTGGCCCGCCAAGGTGATCGACGCTCAACTGCCGGTTTACATCGTGGCCATCCAGCCGCGCTGGTCGACAATGCTGTTCGATGTGCCTCAGTCCCTGCCCCTGTTCCGGACTGAGGAGTGGGGCCTGGGCCGCGAGCACGTCTACTATCGCACCCCAGGCCCGCCCAAGATGCAGGCTCCGGCCCGATTGCTGTGGTACAAGAGCCAGGGCAGCGGTCGGCTGAAGGAGCCGTCCGCAGTCATCGGCTGTTCCCTGCTGGAGGAAGTCGTCACCGGCACCCCCGAGGCGCTCCACGCCCGCTTCGGAAGACTCGGCGTCTGGACACAGGACAACATTTCGTCCGTCGCTCGAGACGGCAACGCCCAAGCCCTCAGATTCACCCACACGGAAATATTTGACAAACCACCATCAGGTCGCGAAATGCTGAAGATCTTCACAGAAGGGGGGCTTTCCGGTAACGTGCAAGCACCACGTAGGATCAGCGTGGAACTATTCACGGAGATCTACCGCGGAGGCACCCATGGGCACAGAGCGCACTAGGCAGGCCATCCTTCTGTCACTCAAGCCTCGTTTCGCCGACGCCATCCTCTCCGGCACCAAGACCGTCGAACTTCGCCGCCAGCGTGTGGCGCTCGCGCCCGGTGCGGCAGTCTTGATTTACGCTAGTTCTCCAGTGATGGCCATCATCGGCACCGCCCGCGTACGATCTGTCGAGCGGGATGAACAGCAGCGAATATGGCTCCGGCACTCTTCGAGCATCGCGCTCACACGAGCGGAATACGATAACTATCTCGAAGGTGTTGATTCCGTTTCCGCGATCACCCTCGAACTCCCGAAACGCCTCGACCGGCCCGTCACCTTGCAGCAACTGCGCGGCGAACAGCCCTTCCATCCGCCCCAGAGCTATTGTTTCGTTTCGCCCTCTGCACCCGGCACCCTCGGCGCATTGAGCTCTCGACTCACTCTGGCCTGAGAGTCCATCGAAGAAGCACAGCCAGTGGCGCTGGAGAGCCTATCCGCTTTCCAGGTAGACACCCATGCGTCCTACTGAGATGCGCCACTAGCGCAAAACGTGTAGTTGCCGTATACCCAGTCGGTACCATCTTCCACGTCGCTGGCTCTGAAGGAGGCAGTTCGGTGCTTCTCCAGAAGCATGCCCCAGCGTCGCACGTCCGGTCGCTAACATTAGAGCGAGGACTCGATCAAGCCGCAGTCACTAAGGGCAAATTTCATGGCAGGTCTGTACTCCTACTCGTTCGTCACTGACGACGACTACATCCAACTCGTCCGGGCGTTTCCACCTAGTTCACTGCTACCGTTTGTGGCGCAGGCGGGCGTGTGGGCAACCGAGGAACGCCGGGCGGGCAAGAGCCCGATTCATGCCTGGCAGGAATGGGCCCTAGCTGACATAGCTCGGGTTAGCATCGTCCACAGTAACGAATTTCGGGCCGGTGCCGCGAGCATCGACAAGTTGCGCAGGATTCACTCCGCCTTCACCCTGCACGGTAATCGACGCCTACCCGAGGACCCACTGGAGGCCCTACTTCTTCGGCTGATCGGCCAGCAGTTCGGGCTACAGGCAGATGGCTACCTTGCGCCGGCCCGCTCGGCGGCGATCCTGCTGGACACCTACACATCCAAGAAACTCGAAGTCCTGGGTCAGGCTGACTGGGAACAGAACATGCTCGGCTGTTCGCTCGCCGAATATGTAACCGCGATTCAGATTGCCAGCGCATGCGCGCTGACGGGAGCCGGACGCGTCCTGCTGGATCGAGTCTCCAGCACCGATGCCGAACGACTCCTCGATGTGGTCGGAGCAACGACCTTGAAGGACGTCGTCGACCGGCATCTGGCCATCGATACGGCAGCCTTCAAGAAGGCCGAAGAGCCCCGCCGCCTTCAGGCCCCTAAAAATCTGAGGCGCTTCACCTTCAACCCACTATGCGACCGGCCATTGCTCAAAGGTTACGGAGCCGGATACCTGTGCCCGAGCCCGTCTCTGCTCTGGGCCAAGTCCGCCCCGCCTGCCCTGTACTTCACCGGCCGCGCCCATTTCGGCGCTGCCAACGACGGGATGGCGTTCGCACGCGATCTGGGACATTTGTTCGAAGCCTACGTCGGCCGCAACTTGAAACTGCTGCCCGACGCCACCCTGCATGGGGAAATTCAGGCCCAGGCCGGACGTAAGGGCGAGCAACTCAAGAGCGTCGATTGGATCGTAGAGACGACCGAACTGGTCCTCTTGGTCGAGGTAAAGGCGACCATGCCGACTGAGCCGAGCCGGCTAGGTGATTTGGAGAGGGCCTCGAGCGACTGGGAAAAGGTGGGTAAAGCGGCCAAACAGATCGAGGCCGTGGCCGGATACCTACGCGACGGCCATCCCGCTTACGCGCACATCCAGCCTGCCGAACGACCAGTTCTAGGCCTAGCCGTCACCCTCGAGCCCTTCTATTTAATCAATGCCTACAATCGCTTGCCTGCCACCTCCACGCCGGTCTATATCGTCTCGGCCGAAGAGCTGGAAAGGCTCGTAAGCGTCACCAGCACCACCGCGGCGCGTCTCCTGCTGCATCACCATCAACATGAGGACCAGAGCTTTCACCTGCGCGAAGTTTTCACAGGCCACACGTTCGCCTCCAATCCGATTACGGACCGTGCGTGGAGGCACTACCCCTTGCGGCGCCTGGCGATGGACACACCTGCTGCTGCTCAGTGATCGAGGAGCACGATCGAGCCCGCATCTCGAACGGGCTTCGCCAGTAGGTGCACACGACCTGTGCACCGCTCACGCTCGCAGATCAACATCCCCGGGAACGCCCGCCCCGGCCGTCAGGGACGATGCTCCAGAGCCG
>NZ_JBFARO010000111.1:0-26684 GCF_040677125.1 Actinomadura sp. NPDC049382 | reverse complement strand
CGCACCGCCCAGGTGACGCGGGTGCCGGGCTCGTTCTTGGCGAGTTCGGCCAGGGCGAGGAGGGTGTTGGCGGCCGAGTGCCCCATCCCGACCACCAGGGTGCGGCGGCCGGAGAAGCGGGACCGGTCGCGGCCCAGCACGTCCGGCAGCGGGCCCGTGATGCGGGCGGCTGCCTCGTCCTCGCCGGGCGCGGGCAGGCCGGAGTGGCCCAGCGGGTTGCCGCGCCCCCAGGTGCCGGACGCGTCGATGACCGCGCGGGCGGCGATGTCGTCCACGGCTCCGTCCGGGCCCACCGCGCGGACCAGCAGCGGACGCTCCTCGCGGCCGACCGTGCGGGTCACGTCCACGCCCTGGCGTGTCACGGCCACCACGCGGCTGCCGGTGCGGATCCGCCCGGCCAGCGCGGGGACCTTGGCGAGCGGCGCCAGGTAGTCGCGGACGAGTTCGGCGCCGGTCGGCAGCGCCTCGGGGTCGGGCGGACGCCACCCGGTCGGCTCCAGAAGCCGCCGCGCGGCGGCGTCGGTGTCGTACCGCCACGGCGAGAACAGCCGGACGTGCCCCCACTCCGAGACCGCCGCGCCCACCTCTCCCCCGGCCTCCAGGACCAGGAAGTCCTGATCGCGCTCGGCCAGATGGGCGGCGGCGGCCAGCCCGACCGGCCCGGCGCCGATCACCACGACCGGCAGCCCGTCGAGCGGCCCCTGCTCGACGCATCCGCAGCCGGCGTCGGTCTTGGCCTGCTGGACGGTGGCACCGGGGTCTACGGCCTGTTCGGCGTCGGTGCAGCACGCGCTGACACCGCAGCAGCTGCTTGCGCTGGCGGGGGCGTCCGGGGACGCTTCGGGCTCCGGTCGTCCGGTCTCGTCGTTCACGCTGACTCCTTTGTCGGTTCGGTCATGGGTGTCGGGCGCCGGGGAATGTTGTCAGAGGCGGGTGCGGTAGGCGGCGGTCGTCACGCGGTCGATGTGTGCGGCGGAGCGGCATGCGGGCGTGCAGACCTGGCCGCAGGTCTCACAGAAGGACACGGCCTTGACGCGCCGGGCGGTGATCCGGGCGAGCAGCGTCTTCATCTCCGACCCCTTGTTTAGATGCTTGTCTAAGCAGGCGCCAGTTTGCATCACTGGATAGATGGATGTCAAATTAGATGCATGTCTAAGATGCTGGAGCTTGAGGACGTGACCGACCCTGTTTGCTGCGCGCCATTGAGCGGTCCGGCGTTGAGCGAGGCGGAGGCCGCCGAGCTGGCCAGGGTGTTCAAGGCGCTGTCCGACCCGGTGCGGTTGCGTCTGCTGAACATGATCGCCTCGGTGGACGGGGGCGAGGCGTGCGTGTGCGATCTGACGGGCGCGTTCGAGCTCACCGCGCCGACCATCTCGCACCACCTGAAGGTGCTGCGCCAGGCCGGGTTGATCGAGGGTGAGCGGCGCGGCACGTGGGTGTACTACCGGGTGGTGCCGGACAGGCTGACCCGACTGTCGGGTCTGTTCGCCCTGCCGGCTCTAGTCCCGGCCTGATTCCACACGCTGTCCTGCTCGGGAAGCGGTCATGGGGTCGATTTCAGCGCGCCGTCGAGGGTGCGTGTCTGCTGGCGCAGCCGGGTGAGGACGTGCCGGGCGTCGGCGGCGACTCCGCGCAGGGTGGCCGAGGCGAAGGAGCGCTGCCATTCCAGCCCGACGAATCCCAGTCCCGGATGGGTGGCCGAGACTCCGCCGCGGTGGCGGGGCTGCCCGTCGCCGTCCAGTGCGCCCAACGGGGCGAGGTAATCCACGCCCGGCCGGAACCCGGTGGCCAGCAGTACGACGTCGATGTGTTCGCGGGTTCCGTCGCTCCAGAAGACCTGATCGCCGTCCAAGCGGGTGAACATCGGGCGGCGGTCGGGGTTGCCGGTGGCGATGGCATCCCGGTAGGTGCCGGTGTCGAACACCGGGGTGCCCCTGCCGCCGGTCAGCAGCGGACGCGCCCACCCGGCGGCGTCCAGCCCGGTGCGCTGCAACCAGATGTGCATGTCGACGCCCAGCACGCGCTGGGCCATGAAGCGGAGCGGGTGCCGGGTCGCCAGCGTGACATCGGCGACCGCGGCCAACTCGATCGCGATCTGCACGGCCGAGTTCCCGCCTCCCACCACCACGACACGCCGGCCGGTGAACGGGCCGGGACGGCGGTAGTCGGACGAGTGCAGCACCGTGCCGGTGAAGCCGTCCAGTCCCGGCAGGTCCGGGCGGTGGGGGCGGCTGAATCCGCCCGTTGCGGCGATCACCAGCGGCGCGGCGAAGATCTCGCCGCTCGTCGTGATCACCTCGAACCCCGGTCGTGTGCCGTCCTTGGCAGCCACGACCGTTTCGACTCGGTGACCGGTGCGGATGTCGGCGTCCAGATGGGCGGCGTAGTCGGTCAGGTAGGCCACGACCTCGTCCCGTGTGGGGTAGCCGTCCGGATCGCCGGGGAACTCTGTTCCGGGCAATGCACTACGCCGGGCCGGTGAGAACAGGGTGAGGCTGTCGTAGTAGTGCGGCCAGGACCCGGCCGGCTGGCCTGTCGCCTCCAGGACGATGGGCGCCAGGCCGAGGGACCGGGCGATGCGGGCGGTGGCCAGACCGGCCTGGCCGCCGCCGATGATGACGAGTGGTGCAGTAAGCATGAGGTGAACATATCAACACTTCATAAAATAATGAAGTATCGATATGTGGCGTATGCTGGGCGCACACCTCGGGGAGGAGCCAGCAGCGATGGTCGAGCCGGTCGAAAAGGTGGCTCCGGCATCGGGCGGTTGCGGGGCGGCGCCGGCCGCTCAGCTCGGCGCCGGAGCACGCGAGTTCCTCAAGGCGCTGGCCAGCGAGCAGCGGCAGCAGATGCTCGAACTCTTCGCCGGCGGTATCGAACTCACCGTCGGCACCGTCGCCGAGCAGCTCGGGGTCGGCCAGTCCAACGCCTCGCAGCAGCTCGCGCTGCTGCGCCGAGGCGGCCTGCTCACCTCGCGCAGGGACGGCAAGCAGGTCTTCTACCGCATCGACTCCGCCGCAGTCGACCGGTCACTCGCCGAACTCCGCGACTACCTGCACACCTGCTGCCCACCCGGCAACTGACCCCTCCCCCTGGCGCGGCTGTCACCGTACGTCCGGGACGGACCGGCTCTGGAGCAGACAGACCGGTCAGAGCACACGTTGCCGAGGACGTCCCACCCTCGGCGCCCGGCTGTGCGCCTTCTCCTTCACTACTCCGCTAGGAGCCCGCTGACCAGGTTCTCGATGCGCTTGCGGATTTCGTCGCGGATCGGACGGACGGCGTCGACGCCCTGTCCGGCAGGATCATCGAGGGTCCAGTCCAGGTACCGCTTGCCGGGGAACACCGGGCAAGTATCACCGCAGCCCATGGTGATGACCACGTCGGATGCTTGGACGGCGTCGACCGTGAGCACCTTGGGGGTCTCGGCGGAGATGTCGATCCCCTCCTCCGCCATCGCCTCGACCACCGCCGGATTGACCTGGTCGGCCGGCGCGGACCCGGCGGAGCGCACGTCGATCCGGCCACCGGCCAGGTGGGTGAGGTAGGCGGCTGCCATCTGGGAGCGTCCGGCGTTGTGCACGCAGACGAACAGGACACGGGGCTTGGCAGAGCGAGCCTGATCAGGCATCGGCGTTCCTTCGCTGTTCGAGGCCGGGCTGGTCGAGGGTGGTGAGCAGGTCGGTGACGAGCAGGTCGAGTTCGTCGCGAATGCGGCGGATCTCGGCCAACGGTTGATGGGCCGGGTCGGGGACGGCCCAGTCCAGGTACCGAGTGTGCGGCAGGAGTGGGCAGGCGCCGCCGCAGCCCAGCGTGATCACCAGGTCGGCGGCGGCGACCAGTTCGTCGGTCAGCGGTTTGGGGAACTCAGCCGACAGGTCGACCCCGATCTCGGCCATGACGTCGACGACGGCCAGCTCCAGTTCCGCCGTCGGCGCGGTGCCCCGGCCGAGCGGGCGTGTAGGCGTCCGCACCCGCGGGCCATGGCGAGCGCGGCCGCCATCTGGGACCGGCCGGCGTTGGCGTCGCAGACGAACAGCACCTCGGGGACCGGTTTGTCGAGCCGTCCCTCGGCTTGGGCGAGGGCGGTGAGCCGCGCGGCGGCGAACCGTTCGGCCAGCACCACCAGGTGGGCGTCGACTCTGGCGGTGGCGTGCAGTTGCCGGTAGGAGTCGGTGACCAGGCGGCGGGCGGTCTCGACGGAGACCAGGCCATGGAACCTGGCGGCCAGCCGCGCCGCAATGCGATCGAACAATGCCTCGCCTGGTGTGCAGGTCACCGTTCGCCTCCCCGACACATCTGGCGGACGACACTCAAGGCCGTCACCGGCCAGGGGCCCCTACTCGCCGCTCGAACCGGACCGGCCCGCCTGGTACGGCTTGTGAAGGAACTCGGTTCGCGCGCCTCGCAGGCGGCGGTCATCGTCGTGTCACCGCCCGGCGGGTTGGAATCGGCGACGCAGCCACAGCGACACGTACACCAGCCCGACCAGGACCGGGACCTCGATCAGCGGCCCGACCACGCCCGACAGGGCCTGCCCGGAGGTGACGCCGAAGGTGCCGATGGCGACGGCGATGGCCAGTTCGAAGTTGTTGCCGGCGGCGGTGAAGGCGAGCGTCGCGGTGCGCGGGTAGGGCAGCCGGACGGCGCGTCCGAGGGCGAAGGACCCGCCCCACATGAGCGCGAAGTAGGCCAGCAGCGGCAGCGCGATACGGGCGACGTCGCCGGGCCGGCCGGTGATGGCGTCGCCTTGCAGGGCGAACAGGATGACGATGGTGAACAGCAGCCCGTACAGCGCGACCGGCCCGATCCGGGGCAGGAACCGCTCCTCATACCACGCGCGGCCGCAGGCGCCCTCACCCAGGCGGCGGGTGAGGTAGCCGGCCGCCAGGGGGACGCCCAGGAACACCAGCACGTTGACCACGATCCTGCCGACCGAGAAGTGCGCGTCGTCGGTGGCCAGGCCCAGCCAACCGGGCAGTACCCGCAGGTAGAACCAGCCGAGCGCACCGAACGCGACGACCTGGAAGACGGAGTTGAGCGCGACCAGGACGGCGGCGGCCTCGCGGTCGCCGCAGGCCAGGTCGTTCCAGATGATGACCATCGCGATGCACCGGGCCAGCCCGACGATGATCAGGCCGGTGCGGTACTCGGGCAGGTCCGGCAGGAGGATCCAGGCCAGCGCGAACATCACCGCCGGGCCGATCACCCAGTTCAGCAGCAGCGAGACCAGCATGAGGCGGCGGTCGCCGGTGACGGTGTCGAGCCGGTCGTAGCGGACCTTGGCCAGCACCGGGTACATCATCACCAGCAGGCCGAGCGCGATCGGCAGCGAGATCCCGCCGGCCTCGACCCGGGCCAGCGCGTCGTCCAGTCCCGGGACGGCGCGTCCCAGCCCGAGGCCGAGCACCATCGCGGCGATGATCCACACCGGCAGGAACCGGTCGAGGGTCGACAGCCCGGCGACCACCCCGGCCTCCTGCGGGCGCGCGGCGGCGCCGGTGTCCTGCGTGCTGGTCACGTGCAGGGCCTCTTCCGCTGGTGGTTCTGGGCCTCGCGGGCGGCGGCTGCCAACTCGCCGAGTTCGGAAGCCAGTTGCTCCAGCGCCTCGGGGCGCAGCCGGTAGTAGGTGAACCGTCCGCAGGGCTCGGTGTCCACGAGCCCGGCTTGGCGCAGCGCCCGCAGGTGGTTGGAGATGTTGGTCTGCTTGGCGCCGGTCTCCTCAACGAGGTGGCAGGTGCACAACGCCTCGACGGCCAGCAACGACACGATCTGAGCACGAAGCGGGTCGGCCAGCAACCTCAACACATCAGTCTGAACTGACATCATTTCTGGATGATATAACGCCCTTCCGAAGACGGTCCACTTCAGACCTCCACTGCAGCGAGCGTCACCATAAGCAGCCCGCTCCAACAACAAACGCCCGAGGGAGGACATCGTCCGGGCAGCCCTCCGGCAGGCGATCGACGGGAGCACGGAGATCATCGAAGGTGCGCGGAGTACCGCGTTGCCGTCGGTGGATGCCTTCGTCCACCTCATCCGGACGGCGTGGCCGCACATCGGCCGATTCGGCCGCTTGTACAACGTCGCATGGCGGACACCTCCGGCCGAGGAGGTCCGGGACCTGCATGACCCGCCGGTGGCGCACGTCCGGGAACTGATCACCAGGGGCAGGACGCCGGAGGTTTCACCGATACTCCCCGCAATGCTTCGGCCATACCGAGGCAGGTAAAGCCTGGGTGAAGGCCCTGCCAGACGTCCTGCGCGCCGACTAGATGTTCTCGACTGCCACGGCGACCTCGCGGGCCAGGAGCTGCCAGTCGTCTCGCGTCGCCGGCGGCAAGTACGCGGCGCTCGCCTTGAGGCGTTGTTCGAGGCCGTAGTCGCCCGCAAAAGGATCTTGTGCGAGTGAGGGCGCGCTCGTCTCGGCGATCTTGCTTCGCAGGCTGTGGATCAGCGCATTGACCTCCTCGGGAGGAAGGGGCACGAGCACGCGTGGTGCCCACTCGGCCGACCAGTCGTCCACGGTCAGTCGCCCGCCCGGGTCGATGAACAGCCCCTCGAAGACCGCACTCCGATATGCGGCCGGCCAGATCGTCAGGTCCCTGCTCTGAGCGCATTCCTCTACACCGTCCTGGCGAACGACGAAGGTCTCGCGCATCGCCCGCTGTGCCACAGCGAGCCCGATCCTGCGCTGAACGGGCGGGTCCAGGGTGGCCAGGCTGGCGGCGTTCAGTCGCTTGGCCAGGTCACCCCGGCGGAATGTCGCGTGTTCGAGGTCCTGGATCAGGGGCTCCGGCATTGAGAGCGTGAGGACGCCGAGCCGGCGCAGTGCCCATCGTGACCACAGCAGTGCGCCATCAAGGCAGAGGTGGAGCATCTCCTCTGCGATCGCGGGCTGCTCGGACCGTCCGTGACCAGTTCCGTAGGCGTTGCGGATCGCGCCGAGCTGGGTGGCGATGCCCTTCGCGCTCCGGACGAGCTGCCTCAACTTCTGATCGTCGCTGAGGTCCGGGTCCGGCAGGCGCTCCAGAGCCTTGTGCGCCTGGATAACGCACTTGTCGAAATCCATCAAGGCGCCGCTGGCCTGCCCGCGCGTCGACATCACGATCTTCGCTATAGCTTCGACCAGTTCCTTGGCCGTCCCGATGCACAGGGCGTGATCGCCGGTCTCCAGAGCCACAGCGAGACGCCGCTGCTGTCCCTCGATCACTAGCCACGCCTCGTCCTTGATTCCATTTGGACGCTCGAGCGTGAGCTGATACACGAACGGCGGGGTGGGTGCGCCGGGATTGGGGGTCGTCACGCGATCCTCTCAGTGGGCTGGTACAGCGCTGTTGTTGGACTGATTCAACACCTCGCGCCCAGTTGCCTCATGCTGTTTTCGGGCGGTGGCTCCCTCAACTGGAGCTTGTGGCGCGTTCGCGCGGACGTTCACGGCCCCGGATCGAGTCGGGCCAGTACGCCCGGAGGCACAGGCTGCCGGAGCGCAGGCGATGCCCACCGTGACAAGGGCCAGTCACGGCAAGCTGGGCAGTTCAATGGCACGGCTCGCGTCGAGGGCGGCCCCCGTCAGCATAGTCCCGAGCGCGGTACCGATGTCGGGGACCAAGTTGTAGAGGCCGTAGTAGGTACCGATCGATTCGTCGTTCCCGACCGCAGCGATGGTAGCCATCTCGAATGGCTAAATCGCTGCCATCGCCGCCTCGTAGCCTGCCAGTGCCGCTGGTGGCGTTGCTACGGCCGGTGTCAGAACGGCGCCCGCTCTCCGGTGAAGGTAAGTCCCATCAGCATCAATCCGCGGATGAGCGCCCTGTGCCGACGCCAGCGTGCTCTTACCAGAATGTGGCCCGCTTCTGTCCAGTACGAGGCGGCGACAGTCGAACAAGATCATGAGAGGCCTCGGGGTGTCAGCTCCGCCTGACAGTAGGCACCAGCGATCAGGCCTCCCGTCGCCGGCCAAGTGGAGCATCCAGAGCACCCTTGACCCCAGTGCCGGTTGGTTGCCCAGAGCGAGCGGCTGCCGGAAGCGGTCATGAACTAGCGTCGGCCGCCCTCAAAGACGGACCCTCACCAGAACAAGCGAGGAGGGAACCGACAGTGCCGACAGCCGATCAGCCATCTTTGTTCGGACCCGACCCTCACGAGCCGCTGGTGAAGCCATCGGGGCGTTTGGAGCAGGAGATGCGTGTCTTGATCACGGTCAAGGCGGCACCGAATCCTTCGGAGACATACGGCGAGACCGTGTGCGTCGCCGGGATCCGGATCGATGTGGAGCCCACCCAGTGGGTCCGGCTCTATCCGATCAACTTTCGTGAACTCGAGAGCAACAACACCTTCCGCAAATACGACATCGTCTCGCTACGTGCCCGACCGGCCCACGCCGACTCGCGCCCAGAGAGCTATCGTCCGAACATCAGCACCGTCCGAGCCGAGTCGAACATCCCGAAGTGGGATCGCCGCAAGGTGTTCGTCGTCGATCACGTGCAGGCGTCGATGTGCGACCTGCTGGCCGACATCCGCAACCGCCCACCGGCGCGTTCGCTGGCCGCCATCCGCCCACGGGTGGTCAAGAACATCGACATCAAACCGCATGGAGGCTGGAGACCCGACGAGCAGGCCAAGATCGAGCGTTACGTCGCGCAAGAGAACCTTTTTGGCAGCGGCCCGCGTACCCCGCTCGAAGCACCGCGGTTCAAGGGCTGGTACGAGTACCTGTGCCAGTCGGCGGCCTGCAAGGGGCACAAGCAAGGGATCTATGATTGGGAGTGGGTCGCACTCCAACGGAACCTGCGCGATCACAGCGACGCCGAGGCTAAAGAGCAGCTACGGCACAAGTTCTTCGAGCAGATGTGCGGCCCGGACAGGGACACGATCTTTTATGTGGGCAACCAGGCCAAGCGTCAGCAGACCTTCATGACGCTGGGAGTCTTCTACCCCAAGCGATGAGCCTCGACAGCAGCGGCGACCACGTCCCGGTGGCAGCGCCGCTGCTCGGCTTCGAAGCACAGCAGCGCGACCTTGTGCTCGGCCGTCCAACCCGCGATGGTCGCGAGCCATTCACGCGCGGCCGGTGCGTCCAGTTGCTCAGAGAAACGCCGCTTGGCGTCCTGCAGCTCACATGGGCTGCCGCCGAAGCCCGCGCGGTTCTCCTTGGGGTTGCCCAGCGGCCGGGCATGCTCATAGGCGATGCCCACGGAGTTCAGCGCCTCGGCCAGAGCCCGCTTGCTGAATCCGCGCTTGCGCGAGATCGGGTTCAGCCGAACATCTACCAGCAGAGAGACGCCCTCGGCAGACAACTGGCCCAGGAAGGAATCAAGATCATGCCCTTGGTAGCCGATACCGGTCAAGCCGGTCTGACCGGTGAACTGATCGGTTACAGACATGACGCTCAGCCTCTCATGACGATCACTGACGTAAGGCACCTCCCCCTCATGACGGGCGGTATCTCCTGTTTGGGCGGCCGGATTCGGCCCCTACCGTCCCTTGGCCGACTCCTGACGGCCCGGCCGTAGGCTTACGGTGTCCGTTTACGGCCTCCTGTGGTGGGCGGCCGAGGATGACCCTAGGGTTGCAGGGTTCCGCTGCGTTCCGACGGCTGCACTGTCCCCGCGCTCGCTGACGCCCATTTGGGACACCCGCGCCCGAGGAGGCGTGCAGGCGAACCTGCAAGTGCCGGATGGGGAGGACGCTCGCTTTCTAAGTGCATGGGCGTTGTCTTCACACCCGAACGCGCCCCTCTCGCCATATTTCTGAAGGGCGCGCGCGATGACGTTTCCAGCTATTCGGCGCCGAGGACGGCCAGGAGGGCAGCGGTGGGAACGCGGTAGCACGTGCCGATGCGGATGACCTTGCAGGGGAATTGGTTGTTCTTGGCGAGTTGGTAGGCGTAGGTACGGGAGAGGCCGAGGGCTCGGGCGGCCGTGACAATGTCGACGACGGCGGGCAGTTCAGCGAGGTCTGCGTGCTTGAGTGGCTGCATGGTCGGGCCTCCGTAGAGTTGAGTCTTGTGGCTGGTTGAGGGTCCTGGTGGAGGTCAGGTGAAGCACCAGCCGGAGTCGCAAGCGCCGTCATCGAAGGGGAGGATGTCGGCCTCGGGTGTGACGTCGGCGAGTGGGGCGTTGTAGCGGGTGAGGTAGACGGGGCCTTTTCCGAGGGCGTGGCGGCGTTGGTTGATGGTGTTCTCTAGGTGGCAGGCCTTGGTGAAGAGGGCTGGTTGGGTGTGGCGCATGTCTTGCCAGGCGGTGGAAGGGGCAGAAGCAGCAGGCGGATTTGGGTGGGATTGGCAGGCCGGCTGAGCGGATGATGCGGGGGCAGTCGGCACGGCGGTGCGCAGGTCGAGGAGCGGGTAGACGATGCGTTCGTAGGGTTCGTGGCGGCGGATGTTGGCGGGGTGGATCTCGTCGAGGCTGATACCGATGGGGATGGTGGCGGGGTTGGTGCGGCTGGTGCGGTGGGCTTTGAGCCAGCGGCCGATGACGCGGGTTTTGAAGTCGGCGGTGCAGGAGCGGGTGCCGGGAGCGCCGTTGCTCATGCGTACGGGGATGGGGATGGATCGGGAGCCTTCGCGCATGAGACGGCCGTAGAGGGTTGCAGTGGTGCCGTCGCGGCGGATGCGGTGCAGTTCGCGTAGGTCGATGCCGTGGGCGGCGGCGTAGGGGGCGGCGTGGTCGCGGATGTAGGCCAGGGTGGCGGGGTGTTCGGAGTCGTCGCCGACATTGGCGAACAGGAAGGTCTGGAAGTCGATGCGTCCTTGGGCGGCTAGGACGAGGGCGGCGGTGGATTGCCAGCCGCCGCCGTAGCTGAAGGCGCGGATCGGCCCGCACGGCGGTGGGCTCTTGGTCTTCTTCGGTGGTGGGGATGTCGTCTTCGGGTGCTGGCGGTTGGAGGCCGGGCGGGCATGGGTGCGGGGGTTCCTGGGTGTGTGTGGTTCACGGTTGGGATTCCCGTAGTGATGCAAGGGCGGTCCTCCGGTCAGGTCTGGGTGGAGCGGAGTGTGGTGGGACGGGTGGCGCCGACGTATTGGCGTTCGCGGTAGGGGTTGCCGGTGAATTGGGAGATGCGGACGACGTCGCCGGTGTGGGGGGCGTGGATCATGCGGCCCGAGCCGTAGTAGATGCCGACGTGGTGGATGGTGGCCGGGGCGTTGGGGTTGGTGGCGAAGAAGAGCAGGTCGCCGGGTTGGAGTTGGGTTCTGGGGATGTGGGTGCCGGTGTTGTATTGGTCGGCGGCGACGCGGGGTAGGCGGATGCCGGCCTGGGCCCAGGCGTATTGGGTGAGGCCGGAGCAGTCGAAGCCTTTGATGCCGGTGCCTTGGGCGAAGCCGTAGGTGGGTCCGGTGGGTCCGCCGCCGCCCCAGGAGTAGGGGGTGCCGAGCCAGCGCAGGGCGGCGCGGACGGCGATGGTGCCGCGTCGGCTAACGGTGGGGGTGGCGTAGCGGGCGGCTTGGGCCAGGACAGTGCGGACGTAGGTGTCGGAGTGGTTGTAGTGCCAGATTGCGCGGCGCAGGTGTGCGCCGCCTTTGCCGGCGTGGTTGGCGCACAGGTAGCGGGCGGCGCCGTGGATGGCGTCGGCGGGGTTGTAGCGGTCTTTGCGGCCGTCGTGGTCGGCGTCGACGCCGTAGGCGGTCCAGGTGGCGGTGAGGAATTGCATGGGGCCGCCGGCTCCGGCGTGGTTTTCGCCGGTGTGGACGCCGGGGGCGGTGGAGCGGCCGTGGTCGGACTCGGTCTTGCCGATGGCGGCCAGGACGTTCCAGGGCAGGCCGGGGCAGGTGTGGGCGGCGTCGAGGTACCAGCGCAGGTAGGCCGGCGGGATGTCGCGTTTGGCTTCGGCGGTGGGTGCGCCCGCCAGCTCTGAGCCGGCCCCTGCGGCCGGGGTGCGGTCGGCGGCCAGGACGAGCAGGCCCAGCGGGAGGGCGAGGGTGAGGGCGGCGGCGCACGCGGCGGTGGCGGTGGCGGCCTTCACTGGGTGGGCCGCCGCGGTGGGGCGGGTTGCCTAGTCGGTGGTGTGGGCGCCGGTGCGGGCTTGGCGTTGGGCGCGGTGGCCGGCGCCCTTCTTGGGCTGTAGTTCGGTGGCTGGGTCATCGGCGGCTTCCCCGGGTTGCTGGTGGGGCTGCCGCAGCACCTCGCGGACTGCTTGCCAGGAGTAGCGGAAGTCCTTGCCGGTTTTGAGGGCGGGGATCTGCCCGGCGTTGGCCATCCGGCGGACGGTCTGGGGCGAGAGGCCGAGTTTGGCCGCGAGTTCGGCGGTGGTGAGGACGTCGGGGTCGCGGCCGGGTGTCTCGGTCATCGCTGGGGCTCCTGGGTGGGCGGTCACGGGTGTCCTTCCAGTGTGGTGGATGGGTGCTGCGGGAGCACGTTGTTCGGCGTGTTGACGTTCTCAGAAGTTGTTTGACGATGCTTGCGCTCTGTCATGTTGCCACGTACGGTGATCGTCCAGCAACTGTGAGCATCGATTCGGGGGTGTGCAGGTGAGTCTTCGACAGACCAGACCGGTCCCGGCCGGCCATGCCGGCGGCCGGGCAGGCGGCCAGGTGGGTGAGGTTCTGGACGTGGTCGTGGCCGGTGCGCACGGCGGCGCGGGGACCTCCACGCTGGCGGCGCTGCTGCCGGCGGCGTGGGACATGGGGTCGATCGCGCCGCTGCTGAAGCTCGGCCAGTCACCGCTGCATGCCAATGGCCGTCCGGTGGTCTTGGTGGTGCGCAACACCGCGGTGGCGGCCAAGGACGCCACGACGGCGATCGGCGCGTTGTGGGACTGGGGCCAGCGGGTGGCGGCGTTGGCGGTCGTCAGTGACGGCGGTCCGGAGTCGCGGGACGCCACGGCCCGGTTCGCGCTGCTGCAAGGACGGGTCGCCGGCGTGGTGCGGGTCCCGCATGTGCGGGCGCTGCGGCTGGTGGAGGACCCGCGTGTGGTCGCTCTGCCGGGCAGAGCCCGTCAGGCGTTGGCCGAGCTCCGCCGCCTGGTCGGATGGGGGCCGCGATCGTGCTGACCTTCGTCACGCCCGCCGTGCTCGCGGCGCTGCCGCCGTGGGACGGGGATGTCGAGGTGCCCGATCCGCCTCCGGCGGCGCCGCCGGGGCTGGACCAGAAGATGGAGACGCTGCTGGCGTGGGGCAAGTGGGGCGTGCTGATCTGCGGCGTCGCCGGCTTGTTCATCTGCGCGGGGCAGATGGCCATCGGGCGCAAGAACCGGTCCACGTTCGCCGCCGACGGCGCGACCGGTATCCCCTGGGTGCTGGGCGGGCTCAGCCTGGCGGCGACAGCGGCCCCGATCGTCGGGGTGTTCTTCACATGAGTCGAAGGCGAGAAAGCGTCCCGTGGTGGCGCCGTGGCCGGACCGTCGCGGTGGTGGTGGTCGGCGGCGGTGTCCTGGTCGGCGCGGTGGTGCCTCCGGTGTTCCGGACGGCCCCGAAGGGCACCCCGGTGGTCGTTCGGACGACGACGCGTGCCGAGCAGATCGTGAACACGCCGCAGGTGTCGTTCACCGGAGTGTCGTGGCGGGACTATCACGGCATCGCACTCCCCTACTCGGCGCAAGACGGCCCGCACAACACCACGGACGATCTGGCGGCAGGGTTCGCGCGGACGCCGCGCGGGGCGTTGCTGGCCGCGGTCCATATCGCCGTCCGGGCGGGCATGCAGTGGGGAACGAAGGTGTTCGGGCCGACCATCGAGCGGCAGGTCATCGGGCCCGACACCGATGTGCTGATGGATTCGACCCGCGAGGGCTACGAGAAGCAGCGCGGAGATCGGCCAGAGGGGGAGCCGCTCGGCCGCGGCTATGTCGTGCTGGAGGGGTTCCGCTGGCTGGGGTACACGCCCGAGGCGGCGAGCGTGGATCTGTTGTCGGCCGGGCCTGGGGACAGTGATGTGACCGTCCGTGCGGTGACCCGGCTGCAGTTGCGTTGGCAGGATGGTGACTGGCGCGTCGTCGCTCCTCCCGGCGGGACGTGGGCGGGGGCGGCGGCACCGATCACGTCGCTGGACGGCTACAGCCGCTTCCCGCACGGGGGTGGCTGATGCTTGTCCTGCTTCCGCTGGATCCGTGTTCGCCGGTCACTGAGCCTGCGTGCGTTCAGCCGGTGGACAACGATGACGGCGGCGGGAACCCGCTCCTGCCCGGCCTTCCCGGGTTGTCTGATATCCCGGGGGCGATCGGCGGTCATGTGCTGGATGAGATGACCGAGTCGTTCGAGGAGGCGGTGGGTTGGCTGGTGTCCAACACCGCGTCCTGGTGGGTGCACACGCCCTCTCCTGATCTGCAGGGTGAGCCGGCGGTCGGGTATCTGCAGCTGCTGGTCCGGCCGTTGACGGTCGCGGTGGCGGTGGTGGCGCTGCTGGCGGTCGCGGCGCGGATGGCGTTGTCGCGCAAGGCGCTGCCGCTGGTGGACGCCGGACGCGGGCTGGTGGTCCTGGCGGTCGTCACGGTGATTGGGACGGTGGTGCCGAATCTGCTGATCCAGTGGGGTGACCTGTGGTGCGGGTGGGTGCTGAACGCCTCCTCCGACGGGGACTTCGCGCGGCGGATGAGTCAGATCGTGGCGTTCCCGAGTGCGGCGCCGCGCGCGCTGGTGCTCCTGTTGTGCCTGTTCGCGCTGGTCATCGGGATCGTCCAGGCGATCCTGCTGCTGTTTCGCGGAGCGGCCCTGGTCATTCTGGCCGGGCTGCTGCCGCTGGCGGCGGCCGGGATGATCACCACCTCGACCAAGTCATGGTTCCCGCGCGTGGCGGGCTGGATGCTGGCGCTGGTGTTCTACAAGCCCGCTGCGGCGGCGGTGTATGCGACCGCGTTCACGCTGGTCGGCAAGGGCAAGGACCTGCAGACGGTGCTGATGGGTTTTGCGATGATGCTGATCAGCCTGATCGCCTTCCCGGTGCTGCTGAAGTTCTTCACCTGGACGACCGGCGGAACCGAGTCCAGCGCCGGGGGCGGGATGCTCGGCGCGTTGATGGGCAGTGCCGCCGCGCTCGGCGCGCTGCGCGCCTACGGCGGCGGTGGGTCCGGTAGCGGCCAGTCCGGCTCGGCGGCCGAGCACACCACCTACATCCAGCAGCAGCTCGGCGACCAGGACTCCGCGCCTCCCGGCGGCGACCCGTCCGATCAGCCGTCCACCCCGCACGACTCAGCGGCCACACCTCCGCCGGCCGATAGCTCAGGCGACCAGTCCCCCGCCCCGGACGCGCCGCCGGGAAGCGGCCGGGCTGACACCGACGTGTCCCCGCCGGGGCAGAACGCGGCGGGCGGGTCCGGGTGGGCGCCACCCGACGGCGGTCACGGTGAACCGGTCGGCCCGGCCACGGTCCGGACGGCCGAGCAGGAGCGGCAGCGCGGCGAGGACGCAGTCCGCTGGGCGGCGACCGGCGGTGCCGGCGGCCCGACCGGCGCAGCAAGTGAAGGGAGTAGTGGCCATGGGGCATGAGGTCCGCACCTACGGCGGGTGGCGGCGCCGGCACGGCATCGGCCTGCTCGGCCTCGACACCGCCTCCACGTTCATCGCGCTCGCCGCGGCGATGCTGCTGGTCCTGGTCGCCGCCATCGCCCCGCAGCTGCTGGTCTATCTGCTGCCGCCGGTGCTGGTCGGCGGCGGGCTGGGCCTGGTCCGCATCGGCGGTGTCCCGTCGGCGCGGCTGGTGCTGGCGCGGTTCCGCTGGCAGTGGGGCGTGTGGCGCGGCCACAACCGCTACCGCGCCGGGGTCGTGACCGACCATCCGCGGGCGTTCCAGCTCCCGGGAGTGCTCGCGCCGTTGACGCTGCTGAGCGCCGAGGACGGGTACGGCGGCCGGTACGGGATCGTGTGGGACCGCCGTGCCGGGCTGCTGACCGCCACCCTGCGCGTGGTGCCGACCTCGACGTGGCTGGCCGACCGCGGCGACGCCGACGCCTGGGTCGCGGGCTGGGGCGGGTGGCTGGCCGCGCTCGGGCACATGCCCGCCGTCCGGTGGGTGACGGTCACAGTGGAGACCGCGCCCGAGCCAGGCTCCACCCTCGCCGACGCCGTGCACCGCGCCATCGTCCCGGCGGCGCCCGCTCCGGCGCGCACCATCATGGGCGAGCTGGTCCGCACCGCCCCGGCCGCTGCCGCCGACGTCGACACCCGCGTGTCGATCACCTTCGACCCGCGCGCGTCCCCGACCCGCCCCAAAGACCTGTACGAGGCGGTCGCCGACCTGGGCCGCACCCTCGACGGGCTCGCATCGCGGCTCGGCGGCTGCGGTGTCTCCGTTCTCGGGCGGGCCACCGCCGCCGAGATCGCCGGGGCCGTGCGGACCGCGTTCGACCCGAGCGCACGCGGCGAGGTCAACCGGCTCCTCGCCGGCCCCGCCGCGGACGACGTCCTGAACTGGTGTGACGCTGGGCCGGTCGCCGCTACCGAGCACACCGGCCACTACGAGCACGACGGCGGTGTCTCGGTGAGTTGGGCGTGGCATGAACCGCCGCGCCAGAACGTCCGCTCCGACGTCCTGGCCCGTCTAGTGGCGCCCGGCCCGTTCCCCAAGCGCGTCACTCTGCAGTACCGGGCGCTGCCTGCTGCGGCCGCGAGCCGGGTACTGCAGCAGGAGGTGAACGCGGCGGCGTTCCGGACCCAGTTCCGGCGCCGCACCGGACGCGACGAGACCGCCCGCGACAGCTGGGATGCCGCCCGCGCCCGCCAGGCCGCCGCCGAGGAGGCCATGGGCGCCGGGGTCTGCCTGGTCTCGATGTACGCCACCGTCACCGCCGCCGATCCTGACCAGCTCCGCCGCGCCGCCGCGCACGTGGAGACCGCGGCCGACTCGGCCAAGATCCGGCTGCGGCGCCTGTGGGGCAGCCAAGCCGCCGGATTCGCCACCACCCTCCCGTGCGGCATCTGCCCACCCGAGCTGTCCCGCCGCCTCATCCACTGACCCAAGAATCCACTGCCCGAAGAGCCCTCGACCTTGAGGAGGTCGCCCTTGCCGAACGCCGAAACACTGGCCATGTCCGAACCGCTCGCCCCGCCCTGGGGCTGGCGCGGGCGTGGCGCCGGACGCGCCGCACACGTCGAACCCGCACCCGAATACCAGGCCACCACCAGCCAGGTCTGCGGCCTGTATCCCTTCACCGCCGGGTCCGGCACGCCCACCGCCGGCACCCCCGTCGGGCGCCACCAGCTCTGGGGCGAGGTCGTCTGCCTCGATCCCCTCGCCTGGCTGCGCGAAGGGCTGGTCACCAACCCCGGGATGTTCGTCCTCGGGCAGCCCGGCACCGGGAAATCCACCCTCGTCAAACGCCTGGTCACCGGCGCGGTCGCGACCGGCACCACACCCATCGTCCTCGGCGACACCAAACCCGACTACACCCGCCTGGTCGAGTACCTGGGCGGGCAGGTCATCCGCGTCGGACGCGGCGCCGACCGCATCAACCCCCTCGACGCCGGACCGCTGGACGAAGCGCGCCGCCGCCTGTCCGGGGCCGACGCCGAGACCCTGCGATGGGAAGTGCGGTCCCGGCGGCTGTCCCTACTGCTGGCGCTGGCGACGCTGGTACGCGAAGCCCGCATCACCAACGCCGAGGAGGTCGTCCTCGGCCGCGCCATCGACCTGCTGGACGACCGCCTCACCAGTGAACCCACCATCGTCGACGTCCTGCACATCCTGGAGCAGGAGCCGGACGAGTTGCGGGGAGCAGCCCGCACCGATTCGAGCGACGCCTACCGCGCTCAGACCCGCGATCTGGTCTTCACCCTCGACCTGCTCATCTCCGGGTCCCTGGCCGGCGTGTTCGACGCGGCCACCACCCGGTCGCTGAACCTGGACGCACCCGCGATCAGCGTCGACATCTCCCGCGTCCGCGCCGCCGGCGACAAGCTCCTCACCGCCGCGATGCTGTGCACCTGGGCCTACGCCTTCGGCATGGTCGACGCCGCCACCGCCCTCGCCGACCTCGGCGCCGCCCCGCGCCGCTCCTACCTCGGCGTGATGGACGAGCTGTGGCGCGCGTTGCGCGGCGCTCCCGGATTGGTGGAGCACGCCGACGCCCTGACCCGCCTCAACCGCGCCAAGGGCATGGCCTCGATCATGATCACCCACTCGCTCGCCGATCTGGACGCGCTGGCCACCGAGGAAGACCGAGCCAAGGCCAAAGGCTTCGCCGACCGCTCGGCCATCACCGTCCTGGCCGGTCTCCCGCCCCGCGAACTGGCCCGCGTCCACGAGATCACCCCGCTCACCGGCCCCGAGCAGCAACTGGTCACCTCCTGGTCGGCGCCCGACTCCTGGCAGCCCGGCGCCCGGCACCCCGGCCGCGGCAAGTACCTCATCAAGACCGGTGAACGCCTCGGCATCCCCGTCGAACTCTCCCTCGTCGGCCCCGAGACCGACCTCTACGACACCGACCAGGCCATCCGGACGACCGCATGACGCGTGCACTGGGGCCTCGTGCATCGCTGTGGCACTCCAATGCCGCCGCCGGATGGCTGGTCCTCGCCGCCTGCTGGACGCCCATCGTCGGGCTGTGGATCGTGTGGTTCGCGGCGAAGGTGTGCGCTGTCGCGGCAGGCGAGACGGTCATGCCGTTCGGCACCGACTTCGCGGTCGCCCTCGCCCGAGGGCGGACCGATCAAGCCTGGCCGGGCACGCCGACCTGGCTCGTCCTGCTCATCCTGGGACTCCTGGCCACTGCGCTCGTCTACTGCGCTGGGGAGATCTGGTCGCGGGTCGCACGCCGTATCCCCCGCCCCGGGGATCCCGTCGCCGCGCTCGCCGACAACCCCGGCCTGACCGCCCTTCAACCCGACGCCACAGCGAAGAAGGCCATCGAGCTGCGCCGCTCCCTCACCACATCAAACCCCGGCACTTTGAAGCCGGACGACATCGGCCTGGTCCTCGGGGACGTCCTCCTCCCAGGCGAGCGCAGCGGCCCGACACTGTTCGCCTCCTTCGAGGACACCGTCGTGGCGTTCATGGCACCACGCTCGGGCAAGACCACCACCCAATCGATCCCGCACGTGCTCTCGGCGCCCGGACCGGTCATCGCGACCAGCAACAAGGCCGACCTGTGGTCGGCGATCGCCACCGTCCGCGCCCAGCGCACCGGCGGGAAGAGCTGGCTGTTCGACCCGCAGCACATCACCTACCAGCCGCAAGCCTGGTGGTGGAACCCGCTCGCCGGACTGTCCACGGTCGAGGACGCCCACCGCCTCGCCGGGCACTTCGTCCTCACCGTCGACGACGGCCAGAAGAAGGACCTGTGGGGGCCGGCCGCGCAAGACCTGCTGTGCGCACTGTTCCTGGCCGCCGCCACCTCCGGCCGGTCGCTGCACCATGTCGCGCGGTGGCTGGACGAGCCCGCCGTCCCGACCCCGATCGAACTGCTGCAGGAGGCCGGGTTCCAGCTCATGGCCTCCTCCCTCAAAGGCACCCAGAACGGCGCCGTGGAGACCCGCGACGGGATCTACCAGACCGCCCGCACCGCCGCCAAAGCACTCCGCGACCAGGAAATCCTCGCCTGGGTCACCCCCGACGCCGGTCTGCCGGTCTTCGACCCGCACGCGTTCGCCGGCTCACGCGACACCCTGTACCTGCTGTCGAAGTCACTGTCGGCCGCCGCCCCGCTGATCGCCGCGCTCACCGACACCACCATGCGCGCCGCCGAACGCCGCGCCGAACAAGCCGGCGGACGCCTCGACCCGCCCCTGATCGTCGCCCTCGACGAGGCCGCCAACATCTGCCGCATCGCCGACCTGCCGCAGCTGTACTCCCACCTGGGCTCACGCGGCATCATCCCGGTCACCATCCTGCAGAGCTACGAGCAGGGCGTCACCGTCTGGGGCGAACCCGGAATGGCCGCGCTATGGGGCGCGGCCACCCGCAAGCTCATCGGCGCCGGAATCGACTCGCCCCGGCTGGTCCGCGACCTGGCCACCCTCATCGGACAGCACGACGTGCCCGTCCGCTCCATCACCTACAGCGACGGACGCGCCAGCGAACAGATCTCCCTGCGGCCCCAGGAGATCCTCCAGGCCGCCGACATCCGCGCCCTGCCCGCCGGGACCGCGCTGCTGCTGGCCACCGGCACCAAACCCGCCCTCATCCGGCTCCGGCCCTGGTACACGGGCCCACACGCCACCGCCATCAGCACCGCCATCAAGACCGCCGATACCGCAATCGCCCAAGCAGCCCGCCACCACCACAGCCACCCGGACACCCCGACCACGCCCTAGCCCGCACCACGCCCTAACCCGCAGCACGTCCACGTCCACGTCCAGACAGAAAGGGGCCTTCAGATGCACGCACTCACAGCTTTGGAGGCTTCATGTCCACCTCTGCCCCGCCCGCGACCGGCGGTAAGCGCCCCGAGTCCCTGTACCCGGATGTCACCGCCTGGGTCAGCGAGCATTTCGTCCCGATGTACCGGCGGACACTGGGCGGCGAGTTCCGCTGGTGCGCCGAATGGTGGCGGCACGGCGAGGCCATCTCCCGCCTGACCGCGCTGTGGTTCGCGTGGGAGGCGATGCGGCTGCAGGGCGCCACCGGCATGGCCCTGTGGTACCGCGACCACCTCGACCACCAACTCCCCGTCCTACTCGGGCCGCGCGGCCCCTTCTACCAGTGCACCGAGAACGAGCACCTGGCCCCGCACGAAGCCCGCACCGTCCCCGTCCCCGCCGGATGGCTCGCCTTCGACACCACTAAGACCTCCCCCGCATCGCGGCCGGTGCACGCATGACCGAGCGGATGGAAGCCGCCGCGCTGGCGTTGGACGCCTACGAACAGCACCTGCTCGATGACCTGGCCAACGGGCACCGCACCGACCGCGCCGAAGCCGAAGGGCTGCTGCACGCGCTGGTGGTCGATCTCATCAACTACGGCGAGGGCAACCACCTGGACGTCGTCGACCTGCTGGACGCCCTCGTCCAAGCCCGCATCGACCGCGGCGGCGCCATCACCAACCCGCGCTACAGCTTCCGCCTCGACGCCGAGGTCCAGTTCCGCAACCCCGACATCGAACCCCACCGGGGATTCATCACCGAACTGAAGTCCTCCGGCCCCGGACAGGACCCCGAGTGCGTGCTGCGCATCCCCGGGCTCATCGACCCTCAGCACACCAGCTCGGCCGCGCTGCAGCCGGCCACCCGCATGGTGCCGCTGACGACCCGCACCGCCGGAACCGTGTTCAGCGCAACCGCGGCCGAAGACACCATCACCGACCTGCTCACCCGCCTACCGGCCGAACCTCACGAAGCCGACGCCGACCGCGATCCGCACGTACTGGCCGACCTCGCCGAACTGTCGACCGCACTGGCCGCCTGGTCGGGCACCAAACCCGAGCACGTGCTGCGGCACCTGCGTCACCGCGCAGGCCAGATCCCTGCCGCGCCCGACGGCTGTTCGCCGGCCTTCCGGCGCGCCGCGACCGGATTCCCCAACGACTTCGCCGCTCTCCTGGCCGGTGAGCAGCCCACCCGAGCGCGCTCCAGCCGCACCGATCCACCGAACCCGAACCGGCGCCCACGCCTGATGTGACCAGGCCCCTTACCCACCCGCATGAATCTTCGGAGGTACAGCATTGTCCGATCCCGATGAGGCCGTCGCCACCGCGCTCGACGCCTACCAGCAGCAACTCCTGCCCGACGACGCCCCCAGCCACCGCAGCGACCCCGCCCTGGCCGAACCACTCATCGAGTCGCTCATCGAGCAGCTCGCCCGCTACGCCGACGGCCGAGACCTCGACGTCCACGGCGCCTTCGCCGAGCTGTACCAGCGTCGACTCGACCGGGGCGGACACGACCACGACCCGAGCTACAGCTTCCGGCTCGGCGCCGAAGTCCAGTTCCGTCAAGGACGCACTGCCACCGGAGCCAGGGCGCACCATCCGCTTTGGCGCGGGTTCATCACCGCCCTGGCCACCGCCCCCGACGGCGAGCACCAATGCACGGTGCGGATTCCAGGCATCAACGAAGGCCTGCACGCCACTGCCGCCGAACTCGAGCCGGCCGATGCAATACTGCCCCAGCCCACCAGGACCGCCGGAGTGATCACCCACGCCCGCGACGCCGAATCGACGATCGTCGACATCGCCGTCCGGCTCAAGCGCGCCGCCAACAACGGCCTGGTCCCCGACGAGCAGGCGCTCGCCGACCTGGCGCAGCTGACCATGCGGCTGGCGGCCTGGTCCGGCGCCCGACCTGACGCGATCATGCGGCACTACCACGAACGCATCATGCGCGCCGCCCGCAAACCCGCGCGGGGACGCCCCGGCCCCGACGCGGCCGCGCGGCTGGCCGCAACCGAATTCCCTCAGGGCCCGCGCCCGACCCCGGCCGGCGAGCCACCGCCCACCGCACGCCCCAAACCGGACGACCCGCCGAGCACACGCAAGCACCGCCCCTGACCGCCCCTGCCCGTCACACCCAGCCGCCCCGACCGCATGGAGGTTGCATGGCCGAAGCCGATGCCGCGCAGTTCGCCGAGTTCGGTGCCGCCGCCCTGGATTCCTTCCAAGCCCTCTTCCAGGAAACCGAACACCTTGACCACCGCGGCAACGACGCCCACGCCCACGAACTCCTCGGCGATCTGCTGATCGACCTGATGCACTACGCCGACCACCGCGGCCTGGACTTCAACGACATCCTCGCCCGGGCCAGCGGTTACCACCTCAGCGAACGCGACGACCCCGACGTCCTGGCCGTCGGCGCGGCCGTCCAACTCGACGGTCCGACCGCCGACGAGGCGGTCCTGCTGGGCCGCCCCACCCGGGGCAGCGTCACCGGACTCCTCGTCCCGCTCGACGGCCCCACCGAGTACTACGTGCGCTTCCTCGGCGAGACCAGCAGCCGCGCCGTCCTCGCCGCCGACCTGGAACCGGCCCCACCCTTTCCCGCCACGTCCACCACCCAAGGCGTCATCCGCAACCCACTACGCGCTGAGGAGACCCTGGTCGAAACCATGACCCGCATCGGCCGAGCCGACCTCGCCGGCGTCCAGCCCCGGCAAAACGACCTCGACGACCACCGCGTGCTCCTGGACGCCCTCGTGACCTGGAACGGCATGGACAAGCGCGACGTCACCGACCTGCTCCTTGCCAAAGCCGAACCGCGTCTGGCCGCCTCATCGCCGCGGCCCTCCAGCGGTGTGCCGCTGGATCCAGCGGCCGAGCTCGCCGCCCACGACTTCCCCATACCGCTATCGGAAGGGCTCGCCGAGCCCCAACTCGCCTCCCAGCCGCCAGCACGCCAGGCAGGCCCCACCGCAGCACGTCCCCACCACCACTAAGGCAGTTCACCTGCACAAAATCCGCCCCACCCTGCCCGTCACCGCATCGGAGGTTCCGGTGAAGCACTTCTTCGACTACGCCGCCCGGCAGATCAAGACCGCCGACTCCCTCCCCGCGCTGCTCGCCGCCGCCTTCATGGGACTGGAACTCATCGAGCGCGCCACCACCGTCCTGGCCGAAAGCGCACCCGAGGACGCCTACCAGACCGCGCTCGCCGAGGCATCCGACGCCTGGTGGGCGCTTGCCGAAGCACCCTCACTGGCCTGGCCCGAACGCCCCATGCCCGATACCGACGCCCACGAGTTCGCCGAGGCCATCACAAGCCTGGTGATGGTCGTCGCCGAAGCGATCCTCAACGTCGCCTCCAAGACCCCCCGGCCCGCCGACCGGGTCGCGTGCCTGCGCGCCGTCCACCACGCCGGCAACGTCGCCGCAGCCATGAGGTGACCACCATGACCCACACCGACCAGCGCATCGACCGCGCTACCCACGCCCTGACCGCCTACGAGAACGCCGCCTTCCCCGGCAAGCCCTCGCTCCTGCACCGCGACGCCTTCTACACCCAAGCCCTGCTCGCGGCACTGGTCTGCGACCTGGAGCACTACGCGCACCACCATGGCATCGACTTCGCCTCCGCCCTCAGCACCGGCCGTGCCATCAACGCCGCCGAAGTCACCGAAGACATCCCGTACAAGATCGGCGACCAGGTCCGCCTCACCCGCCAGCACGACCGCTGCGGCACCGTCATCGGCTGGCAGACCATCAGCCCCCACACCGAGACCGACTTCCTCGTCGCCGTCCCCGGCATCCCCTACACCTACGCCGAACCCGCCACCCACCTGGCACCCGCCCCCGCCTTCCCGCCCACGCACACGACCCTGGGCACCGTCCATCACGCCGACCAGGCCGAACAGCTCTACACCACCATCACCATCCGGCTCCCGGACGCGCCCGAACCCACCCGCCACGCACTCGAACACGACCGCCGCCGGCTCCTGACCGCACTGAGTTCCTGGAGCGGCATCACCGAAACCCGCCTCCACCACGAACTGGCCCCGAACCCCGACGCACGCAGACAGCCATCGCCCACCGCCCACACCTGGCCACAGACACCGCCCTCACCAGCCACAGGCAGGTCATCCGCCACCTGAACGCAGCGTAGATATCCACAACGCGCACGCCGCACCCGCCACAGCCCCGCCTCACGCCAAGCTGCGCCGATCAGCAAGCACCCACGACCACACACCCCGTCCAGCTGGAGGACACCGCGATGACCCACGAACAGCACCACCAGGACGTCCGACACGCCTGGTTCACCGAAATCCTCACCAGCGCACTCAACGACCTCGCCCACGCCGAACGCGTCATCACCGCCTACGCCGCCCAGCAGCCCGACGGGTTCATCGCCTGGGGCATGGCCGAGGGCGAAGCCGTCCAAGCCCACCAAGCACTCCGCCAAGCCCCCTCCCTCCACGCCGCCCTCCCCACCGACCACACCGAGGCGAACGCCACCGCCGACGCCCTGTTCGACCTCGCCCGCACCACCTCGCAAGACCTCGTCCGCGCCGCCGAACTCGCCACCGACCCCGACGACAAGATGGCCTGCCTCCAGGCAGCCCTGCACGCCGGACGCCTGCGCGACACCCTCCGGTAGCCGCCCATGGCCACCTTCGGGGAGATGACCGACCTCGCCACCCAGCACCTCACCCACCTACTGCACCAACTCCACACCACCGACCTCGACCACGACCTCCGCCATCCCGCCGTTCCACCCGAACTCGCCCGCCTCGCCCACGTCCTCGCCCGCTACCACCACCAGATCGCCGACGGCTTCGGCACCCCGCATCCCGCCACCACTGGCATGCGCGACGCCGCCCACCGTGCCGGCGCCCTCCTCCAACAGGCCGAGCACGTCCTCGGCCCACCCGCCGACACCCCCACCCCGCCCACCGACCTCGCCAACACACTCCGCGCCGCGTCCATCGCTCTCGGCTGCGGCCTGGACCTGCTGTCCACCCACTTCCCCACCAGCACCGACCAGCCGGCCTCCCCCAACGCCCCCGTCATCGGCGCACCACAGACCGCCCGCTCCCTGCTCCACCAACTGAGCACCCACACCGCGACCATCAGCCACCTCGCCTACCGCACCGGCACTCCCACCGACCAAGCCGGCCCGCTCCTACTGAAAGCCGCGTTCCTCGCCCGCATCCACAGCGACGGCCAGACACCACCACCGCCCCTCACCGCCGTCCCGCTCCACCACACCCGCGGCCGAATCCCGCCCATCATCGGCGAAGACCACGACCAAACCTTCGCCGGGATCGACGCCAGCGTCCACCGCCTGAGCAACCCCACCGACACCACCTCGATCACCACCTGGCGCTACCTCGCCCGGACCGCCGCCATCCTCTGCCACCTCAACACCAAAACCCTCCACCAGCTCATCCTTCGGCTCCACGAACTCAACCAGCCCGATCACATCCCCGTCCTCAAACAAGCCAAGGCCGACATCCACCGCCTCAACCGCTCCTGGCAGAGCATCATCCGACGCTGGGACACCAAAATCGGTCACTACGGTCACCCCGCCAACGGCCCCGCAACCGACGCCGGCGACCTCATCATCCGCATCGGCCGCCTCCTCCACGAAGACCCCGCCTGGACCCCAAGCCCCCGGGCCTCCAGCCGCGTCAAACCACCCCACGAACTCGCCCCGGCCCTCCCCCAAGCAGCCCAACTCCTCACCGCCACCATCAAAACCATCGACGCATGCACCGTCCTCGCCGCCCACCACCACGCCGCCATCAACGACGCAGCCACCATCGCCTCCCTCGACAGGAAAAGGAAATATCCGACCCGCCATCCACGCGTCTTAGGCTCAGCCCTCGAACTCTCAACCCGCTACGACATAGCCCACACCAAAGGCCGCCGAACCATCACCACCCTCGCTCAAGCCATCCAAACCCTAATCGCACCAGCTCCTATCCCGGAAGACATAGAACTGCTAGTCCACCGAACCGAAATTAACAACGAACGTACCCAACCCGAACTCGCCGCAACCGACTTCCCTACGCCAATAACCAATTGCCTGAATGTTCATCAGAACCAACATGAAAACAACCCCGTAACTCACATTAGCCCAACCCTTCCCCATACCACCCACCGCCATCCGACATCCTGACAGGCTGAGCGAAACGGAAGGGGCCGGAATAACGAGCCGTCCCACGGTTTACGTACCAGCTTAATTTAGGTGGCAATGGTGGAGACTTCTGATCTTGCTGGAGGCATTGGTCTGTGCCGCTTCACGACCCGGTAGCGGTCGGCCACCGCCGGGGCCCGGCGGCGGCCGACCGGACCCGGCGGCGCTGCGGGGCTCAGCGGGCGTAGACCTCCAGTGTCCACTTCCCCGCCGGCTTCACGCTCTTCATCAGTTTTGCCAGCGCGGCGTCGCT
>NZ_JBFARO010000110.1:0-26695 GCF_040677125.1 Actinomadura sp. NPDC049382 | reverse complement strand
ACCGACCACGTAGTCGCGTCCCACCCTTACCAGCTCGTCGATCCGGTCGGCTGACACCGTGCATTCCCCCAGGTGAGGTCTGGCCTGGCCCGGGGCGCCGAGATCGCCGAGGGCGTCGCGCTGCTGGAGGAGGCGCTGGCGCCCGCGCCCGGCCGTCCCCCGCCCGGCCCCTACCTGGTCCAGGCCGCGATCGCCGCCTGCCACGCCACCGCACCCGACGCCGCCGCGACCGACTGGCCGCAGATCGCCGTGCTGTACGAGCGGCTGGAGCGGCTGGTGCCGTCCCCGGTGGTGCGGCTGAACCGGGCCGTGGCGGTCGGCATGGCGGACGGGCCCGCCGCCGGGCTCGCGCTCGCCGACGACCTGGACCGCGCCGGGCACCTGGACGGCTACCACCTGCTGCACGCCGCGCGCGGCGACCTGCTGGGGCGCCTGGGCCGGCGCGCCGAGGCCGCCGCGGCGTTCCGCCGCGCCCTGGACCTGGCCGCCAACGACGCCGAGCGCCGCCACCTGGCCCGCCGCCTGGACGAACTCACCTGACCCCGGGTCCGCCGGAAGAAAACCGGCGCCGGAGTGTCCGCCGGGGGCCCGGCCGTTCGTCGGTGGGGCGAGACCGGCCGTCGAGGCCGCCGACCTGGGAAGGACACCCTCATGGAAACCGTGCACTCCAAGGACGGGACGCCCATCGCCTGCGACCGGACCGGGAGCGGCCCCGCCGTCGTCCTGGTCGGCGGGGCGCTCAACGACCGCCGCTCCGGCGCCGACCTGGCCGCGCTGCTGGCGGGCGGGCACACCGTCCTCACCTACGACCGCAGGGGCCGCGGCGACAGCGGCGACACCCCGCCCTACGCCGTCGACCGCGAGATCGACGACCTGGCCGCCGTGCTGGACGCCGCCGGGGGCTCCGCCGCCGTCTACGGGATGTCCTCGGGCGCGGTGCTGGCGCTGCGTGCCGCCGCCCGCGGCCTGCCCGTCACCCGGCTCGCGCTGTTCGAGCCGCCGTTCCACTCCGGCCACGACGACCGCCTCACCCGCTCCCGCGCCTACAACACCGAGCTGACCGGGCTGCTGGCCGGCGGCCGCCGCGGCGACGCGCTCGCGCTGTTCATGGGCAGCGTCGGGATCCCGGAGCAGATGGTGGCGCAGCTGCGGGAGGCGCCGATGTGGCCCGCGCTGGAGGCGCTGGCGCCGACGCTGGCCTACGACTCGGCGGTCATGGACGACGCCGGCGGCGGCGCGATGCCCACCGGCCTCATCGGCCGGGTCACCGTGCCCGCGCTGGTGGTGGCGGGCGGCGACAGCCCCGCCTGGATGCGCGACACCGCCCGCCGCGTCGCCGAGCTGCTGCCCGCCGGGACCCACCGCGTCCTGGAGGGCCAGACCCACGACGTCGCCGCCGACGCGCTCGCGCCCGTCTTGGCCGAGTTCCTCGGCTGACCTGCCCCGCCCGGCCCGGCGAGCCCGGCCTGCGGGTCGGGGTCAGGTGACGGGGACCTCGATGTGGCCGGGCGCGCCGCGCCGCAGCGACGCGCGCCCGGCCGTGGCCGCCGCGGCCCACGCCTCGAACTCCGCCAGGTCCGCGGCGGGCACCGCCACGTCGGCCTCCACCGCCGTCCCGTAGCGGACGTCGGCGGGCTGGTGCCCGGCGGCGTGCAGGTCGCCGAGGAACCGGCCCGCCAGCGCGTGCTCGACCCCGACGGTGACCGTCACCACCGGGCGCAGCTCCACCACCCCGACGGCGTCGACGGCGCCGGCGACCGCCTGCGCGTAGGCGCGGACCAGGCCGCCCGCGCCGAGCTTCACCCCGCCGAAGTAGCGGGTGACGACCGCGGCGGTGCCGGTCAGGCCGCGCCGCACCAGCACCTCCAGCATCGGCACGCCCGCCGTCCCGGCCGGTTCGCCGTCGTCGCTGCTCTTGGTGATCTCGCCGTGCTCGCCGACGACGTAGGCGGTGCAGTTGTGGGTGGCGTCGCGGTGCGCGCGGCGGTGCGCGGCGATGAACGCGACGGCCTCGCCCTCGTCGGCGACGCGGGCGAGCGTGCAGACGAACCGGGACCTGCGGATCTCCAGCTCGCGGGACCCGCCCTGTCTGATCATGCGCATGGCGCTCCCGAATGTATGTTCGCCGGGCCGCGCACGGGGGAAGGGTGCCCGCCATGGACCCGTTGGACGCGCTGTACCGGCGCTGGCTGTTCGAGGTGTGGGAGGGCGACTACGCCGTGGCCGAGGAGATCCTCGCCCCCGGATTCACCGGGCACTGGCCGAACCTGGAGGTGCGCGGGCCCGCCGAGGCGGCCGAGCAGGTCCGCCGCTCCCACGCGAGCTTCTCCGGCGTCCGCACCGCGCTGGAGGCCGGCCCGGTCGTCGGCGGCGGCATGGTCGCCGCCGCCTGGAGCTTCCACGGCTCCTACCAGGGCGGGATCCCGGGCGCGACCGCCGCGCCCGGCACGCGGGTGTCGTTCCGCGGGCAGGACATCTTCCGCGCCGAGGACGGCCGCTTCGCCGAGTACTGGGTCGTCTCGGACGCGCTCGGCCTGATGACCGCGCTCGGCGCCCTCGGCTGACACCCCGCCCCGGCACCGGGGCCAGGGCAGGGGCGGCGGGGTCAGACCAGGTCGACGAGGTCGGCGATGGAGGGGACGACCCGGCTCGGCCGGAACGGGAACCGGGCGATCTCCTCCTCGCGGGTCACGCCGGTCAGCACCAGGATCGTCTCCAGCCCGGCCTCGATGCCGGCGACGACGTCGGTGTCCATCCGGTCGCCGATCATCGCGGTGCACTCGCTGTGCCCGCCGACCACGTTCAGCGCGGTCCGCATCATCAGCGGGTTGGGCTTGCCGACGAAGTACGGCTCCACCCCCGTCGCCCGGGTGATCATCGCGGCGACCGCGCCGCAGGCCGGCAGCGACCCCTCCGGGGACGGGCCGATCGGGTCGGGGTTGGTGGCCACGAACCGGGCGCCGCCCTCGATCAGCCGGATCGCGCGGGTGATCTGGGAGAAGCTGTAGGTGCGGGTCTCGCCGAGGACCACGTAGTCGGGGTCGATGTCGGTGAGGACGAAGTCGGCCTCGTGCAGCGCCGTGGTCAGCCCCGCCTCCCCGATCACGTACGCGGTGCCCTCGGGGCGCTGGTCGGCCAGGAACCGCGCGGTCGCCAGCGCCGAGGTCCAGATCGACTCGGCCGGGACCTGCAGGCCGGCCGCCGCCAGCCGGGCCGACAGGTCCCGGCGGGTGTAGATCGAGTTGTTGGTGAGGACGAGGAACGGGGTGCCGGACGCCGACAGCCGGCGGATGAACTCCTCGGCGCCGGGCACGGGGCGGCCCTCGTGGACCAGGACCCCGTCCATGTCCGACAGCCAGTACTCGATCGGCCTGCGTTCGGTCATGTCCCCATTGTCGCAGGTGGGGATCTTCGCTCGCGCCGCCGCGCCCGGGACGCCGCCGCGGCCGGGGCGTTGACCTGCACGTGATGTGGATCATAGATTCTCGGCACGGCGCACCGAACCGTGTTCGGCGGTCGGGCCGCGCGGCGGGCGCGCCGTCACCCCGCAGGAGGCGCGACGTGCAGGACCGTGAACGACAGGACCGGGACGGGCAGGGGAACGGCCGGGACGGTGCCGCCGGCGCCGCCGGTGCCGGGAGGCTGCCGGGGATCGCCGAGGTCAGGGCGGCGATGACCGCGCCCGGGCAGCCGTTCGAGATGGACGAGGTGGACATCCGCGGCGTCCCGACGCGGGTGTGGCGCAACGCGCCCGGCACCCTGCGCGACGTCCTGGAGATCTCCCGCGCGCACGGCGACGCCGACTTCCTGGTCTACGGCGGCGACCGGCTCACCTTCGCCGCCCACTACGCGCGCGCCGCCGCGTTCGCGCGGGTCCTCATCGGCCGGTACGGGGTCGCCAAGGGCGACCGGGTCGCGATCGCGATGCGCAACTACCCCGAGTGGTCGGTGGCGTTCTTCGGCGCCGCCGCCGCGGGCGCGGTGGTGGTGCCGCTGAACGCCTGGTGGAGCGCCGACGAGCTGGAGTACGGCCTGGCCGACAGCGGCGCCGAGGTCCTCATCGCCGACGCCGAGCGCGCCGAGCGGCTCGCCGGGGCCCTGCCGGGCCTGGGGGTGGCGTGCCTGGTCGCGCGGCCGGACGGCGCCCTGCCGGCCGGTGCCGAGGCGTTCGACGACGTGCTCGGCGACCCCGGCGACCCGGCCGCGGCGTCCCTGCCCGAGGTGGCGATCGAACCCGACGACGACGCCACCATCTTCTACACCTCCGGCACCACCGGGCGGTCCAAGGGCGCGCTCGGCACGCACCGCAACATCACCACCAACCCCGTCAGCCTCGCCTACGGGATCATGTCGGCCGGGGTCCGCGCCGGCCGCACGGTGGAAGAGCTGGCCGTGCCGCAGCGGCGGGTGACGCTGCTGAGCGTCCCGTTCTTCCACGCCACCGGCTGCCATTCGGTGCTGGTCAGCAGCGCGCTGCAGGGCGGCACGGTCGTGCTGATGTACAAGTGGGACGTCCGGCGGGCGCTGGAGCTGATCGAGCGGGAGCGGGTCACCGGGTTCGGCGGCGTCCCCACGATGGCGTGGCAGGTGCTGACCTCCCCCGACTTCGGCGACTACGACACCTCCAGCCTCACCGGCGTCAGCTACGGCGGCGCGCCGGCCGCGCCCGCCCTGGTCGACAAGATCAAGGAGCGGCTGCCCGAGCGGGTGCCCGGCAACGGCTACGGGCTGACCGAGACCTCCTCGGTCACCACCTACAACGGCGGCGTGAACTACCTGGAGCGGCCCGAGAGCGTCGGCCCGCCCGTCGCGGTCTGCGACGTCAAGGTGGTCGGCCCCGCCGGGGACGAGCTGCCCGCCGGCGAGGTCGGCGAGCTGCTGATCAAGGGCCCGAACGTCATCAAGGGGTACTGGAACAAGCCGGAGGCGACCGCGGCCGCGTTCGAGGACGGCTGGTTCCGCAGCGGCGACCTGGCCCGCCTGGACGAGGACGGGTTCGTCTACATCGTCGACCGGGCCAAGGACATGCTGATCCGCGGCGGCGAGAACATCTACTGCGCCGAGGTGGAGGCGGTCCTGTACGAGCATCCGGCGGTCGCCGACTGCGCGGTGATCGGCGTCCCGCACGAGGTGCTGGGCGAGGAGGTCGGCGCGGTGATCGTGCCGCGGCCGGGCGCGGCGGTCGACGAGGCGGAGATCCGGGCGTTCACCGGCGGGCGGATCGCGGCGTTCAAGGTGCCGGTGCACGTGTGGTTCCGGGACGAGCCGCTGCCCCGCAACCCCGGCGGGAAGATCCTCAAGCGGCGGCTGCGGGAGGAGCTGCTGGCCTGCCCCTCCCCGGGCTCTGCCGATTCGCCCGGTCCGGGCCCGGCGGGCGGGCGCCGCTAGGGTGATCTTGTGATGAGCGACGATGACCCGCGGTCCGGCATCCGGCAGGTCGACGCGCCGGGCCTGGCGCCCGGCCCCGGCTACAGCCACGCCGTCTCGGCCGACCTGCCGGGGCGGCTGGTGGCGGTGAGCGGGCAGATCGCCCTGGACGCCGCCGGGAACCTGGTCGGGCCCGGCGACCTGGAGGCCCAGACGCGGCAGGTGTTCGCCAACCTGGAGGCCGCGCTGGCCGCCGCCGGCGCCCGCTGGGAGCACGTGGTGCGGCTCGGCTACTTCCTGCGCGACGCCGGCGGCGTCGGCGTGGTCCGGGGTTGAGGAACCTGCGGACAGCCGTTAGCGCTGAGAATGATCTTTGGGGTGAGTGTTCCGTTAGGGGATCCCTCACCGGAACACCGGCCAGCCGGGGCGGTGCCCCAGGTCGAGGTGTTCCGTAAGAGTGTTCCGCGAACTGTCCCGGTGACGGGGCCCTATCCGGAACACTTGAGCGCGTGAACGCCGCGAACGCTACGGCTCCCGGCACGATCCGGGTCGGGTACGCCCGCTGTTCCACCGACGAGCAGGACGTCGTCGTCCAGACCGAGCAGCTGCTCGCGCTCGGTGTCCCGGCCGATCGGATCTACATCGATCGGGGCTTCTCCGGGACGACCCGCCGCAACCGCGGAGGTCTGGACCAGGCCCTCGCCGCGGTGTGGCCGGCCAGCGTGTTCACCGTGACCAAGTTCGACCGGTTCGCCCGCAACATGGCCGAGGCCAACCAGATCCTCACCGACCTGTCCGACCGCGGCGTGCTGTTCGGGCTGGGCGGGTCGGTCTACGACTGGAGGGACCCGTTCGGCCGGCTGTTCCTGCAGACCCTGGCGATGGTCGCCGAGTTCGAGGCGAACCTGGGCCACCTGCGCACCCGCGAGGGCATGGCGCTGGCCAAAAAGAACGGCAAGCTCAAAGGCAAGCAGCCCAAACTGCCCGAGTCCGCGCGGCGGTCGATCCGCCGCCGCTACGCCGAGGGCGAGGTGTCACTGGCCGACCTGGCGACCGAGTACAGCGTCGGCCGCTCCACCATCCACCGCGTCATCCACGGGCAGGGAACCCCCGGGTAGAACACGGTTCACACCCGCACTCCGCTCCGCCCTCACTGTTGATGCCGGCCGCTGATGCCGGAGACGGCGGGCCGGGCCGGTCGTGGGTGGCCGGCCTTGGCGCGGATGGTGAGCAGGTTGCTGGATTTTGGGCGGGCAGCGCAGGGGCTGGCCGCGCCGTTGCGCGGGGTTGCGGAGGGCGCGGCCCGGGTCACGGGTGGAGGGTGAGGGGGAGGTGGGCCAGGCCGCGCAGGGCGATGCCGGGGCGTCGTTGGGGTTGCGTCGGCCGGGTGATGGCGGCGTATGCGGGGCTGAGGAGGTGTTCCAGGACGATCTGGGTTTCCAGGCGGGCCAGGTGTGCGCCGAGGCAGAAGTGGATGCCGGAGGCGAAGGACAGGTGGGCGGGTTCGGGGCGGGTGACGTCGAGGGTGTCGGGTTGTTCGACGAGGTCGGGGTCGTGGTTGGCCGCTCCGAGGAGCATCACGATGACCTGCCCGGCTTTGAGGTGGGTGCCGGCGAAGTCGGTGTCGTGCAGGACGGTGCGGGCGTCGACCTGGACGGGTGAGTCGTAGCGCAGGAACTCCTCGACCGCTGTGGGGATGAGGGCGGGGTCGGCGCGCAGGGCGGCTTGCTGGTCGGGGTGGTCCAGGAGGGCGTGCAGGGTGTTGCTGAGCAGGTTGGTGGTGGTCTCGAACCCGGCGCCGAACAGCAGCAGCGACGTGGAGATCATCTCCTGTTGCGACAGGCGTGCCTGCTCGGGTGCGGTGGCCATCCGCGACAGCAGGTCCTCGTGCGGGTCGGCTCGTTTGGCGGCGAGGAGATCGGTGAAGTAGGCGACGAGGTCGGCTTCGGCCGCCGCGGCGGCGGTGATGGCCTCGGGGTCGGCGGCGGGTTCCAGGAGCGCGACCATCTGGCGGACTTTCGGGGTGAACACCATCCGGTCGGCTTCGGGGACGCCGAGCAGGTCGGCGATCACGTTGACCGGCAGCGGCAGGGCGAGGGTGTCGACGAAGTCGCCGCCGGACCGGCGGGCGAGTTGGCCGAGGTGTTTGCGGGTGCGGTCTTCGATGGAGGCCCGCAGGTCCTGGATGTGCCGGGTGGTGAACACCGAGCCGACCGAGCGGCGCAGCCGGGTGTGCTCGGGCGGGTTGGCGAACAGCATGCTGTGCCCGAGCCGCCCTTGGGCCTGGCGCTGTTGTTCGCCGGCGCCGCCGGGGAGTCCGAAGCCCGCCAGTTCGTTGCCCTTGCCGAACGAGCGGTGCCGCAGCGCCGCGTCGCACTCGGCGAACCGGGTCAGGACCAGGGTGCCGTCACCGGTGAGCAGTACCGGCGCGGTCTCGCGCAGCCGCCGGTAGGCCGGGTAGGGGTCGTCGCGGGGGGTCAGGAAGATCTCGAAGAACAGCTGCTCGGCGGCCGGATCGCTGGTCGCCGTGCCCAGGGCCGTGCCGTTCGGGGATGTCATGAGGGGGTCCCGTCGTCGAATTGGCCGATGGCCTCCCAGACGCAGTCTTCCGCTGGGCTGGTCGCGGTGAGCCGTGCCCAGCTCTGTCCGGCCTCCACGGAGGCCAGCCGCGCCACCAGCAGGTAGGGCGGGCCCGCGGCCGGACACTGCGTCCAGGTCAGCCAGATGCCCCGCAGCCGCAGCGGCGCTTCGATCAGCGACCCCAGGTGCGTCAGCGTCACCGCGCACACGCTCATCACCGCGCTGGGCTGCGGTTGGTCGGCCGGGCCGCCGGGCAGCACGGCCAGCGCCCAGACCTCGCCGCCGACCGCCCTCCATGCCAGTGATCGGGGTGCGTGGGGTGGATCCGATGGGGGAAGCGGTTCGCGCCAGACCAGACTCTGTATCCCATCCATACCCCCACCATTTGACACTCAAGCCCTCTATGTCAATGAAGAGAACACGATTGTTCTGACTGTCAACCAGTCCATTGCCCGGGGTTTGCGGACACCGGGGTTGTTGCGGTCATCGGTGTGAGCACCCCGGCAAGCCGTGCAGGCGCGCGGCTGGATGCCGGGCACCCCCTCCGGCCACAAGGGGTACCGGTCAGAACCGCGTCACGGGCGTGTTCGCCCCCGGGTTCGGTCTGCCCCCGGGTTCGGTCTGCGGGGGCCTGGCGGGCTGTGTGGTGTGAACCTGGTCCCGGCGGGCGCCTCCGCCGGGACCAGGGGCCTATGGGGTGCGGGGGTGGTGCGGCTGCGGGGTGGAAAGTTCACCGGAGGGCGGCTCGGTGTCTCCGGTGGAAGGCCGAGTGGCGTCTTCGGTGGCGTCTTCGGTGGCGGGGGTCCAGGCGAAGGCGAGGGAGCCGCCGGTGAGGGCGAGGAGCATGCCGATCAGGAAGCCGCCGAAGTTGGTGTAGAGGAAGGAGGCCAGGGCGGCCAGGAGGACGATGACGCTGAGCAGGGTGTGGTGGCGGGGCTGGTACCACAGCAGCAGGCCGGTGAGGGTGATGATGCCGCCGAGCAGGAACCCGGCCAGGCCCGCGGTGCCGGGCAGCGACAGCACGGTGTACAGGTCGGCGGGCAGCAGCAGGATGGCCGCGCCGCCGGTGGTGGTGAGCAGGCCGCCCCAGAAGGGCCGGCTGCGGCGCCAGGACCGCCAGCGCCGCCAGTGGTTGCGCAGGCGGCCGGTGAGCGGGGTCGCGGCGTTCAGAAGCATTCTTTGACGTCGCCTCCCATGGTCATGTCGATCCCGGCGAGTTTGAGTCCGCTGGCGGTGACCCAGCGGACCTGGCCGTGGATGCGCAGTTTGAGGTCGGTGCCGGTGATGGGCAGGGTGCCGGGCGGGCCGGTCTGGACGGGGATGTCGCCCAGGCCCTTGACGGGAGTGGTGCCGCCGCGGCCCAGGGCGATCCCGCCCCCGACGACCTCGACGTCATCGATGGACTCCAGGGCCAACTGGAGTTCATCGAGCTGGAGCCGCTGCCCGGGTTGAGTGGTGATGCGCAGCACCCGCGAGCCCAGCGGGCTGGAGACCTTGCCGGAGGCGCAGATGCCCTCGGCCCAGGTGTCGCGCAGCGCCAGGGCGACCACGGTGCGCCGGTCGCCGTCGCGGGTCTGGAAGAACCGGGGGAAGGACCCGCCGGCGTTGGTGGACAGCCGCTGGATGGTCAGTTTGATGTTGGTCTTGCCCTTCAACCCGGCCGAGACCGGTAGCGCGCCGCGCAGCACCCCGACGACCATCACCGCGACCACACCCAGGACCGGAACCAGGACCGCGGCGAACCTCCTCCACCGGGTCCGCCCCGCAACGGTGGGGAGACTGGGCGGGGTGTCCAGCGGAGCGTGGCGGCGCCGCCACAGCCGGTCGATGAATCTCACCCCGCCACCTTTGACAATCAGTCGCGACTTGTCAATGCCACGCACATCATTGGTTGGAATGTCCTCGGCGGGGGTCGAGGGGTGTCCGGCCACTGGACACCCGGCTTGTTACTGTCGGCGGCGTGAACACTCACGTCCCGGCCGACTTCCAGACCCGCGTGCGCCACCAACTCCGCAGCGACGCCCTGGACGCCGCGTTCGCCCTGATGACCGACCAGGGCTGGTCGGCGGTCACCATGACCGCGGTCGCCGCGGCCGTCGGCGTCAGCCGCCAAACCCTCTACAAAGAGTTCTCCTCCAAGGACCAGATCGGCCAAGCCCTGCTCATCCGCGAAGCCGAACGCTTCATCGACGGCGTCGCCGCACACGTCGCCGCGCACGACGACGTCGCTTCCGCGATCGAGGCCGCCGTCCGCTACACCCTCGACCAGGGCGCCACCAACCCGCTGCTACGCACGATCCTGTCCGGCGACCGCGGCGGCGACACCCTGCTGCCCCTGGTCACCACCGACTCCCAGCCCCTCATCGCACTGGCCGGCCAGGTCCTCAGCCAGCACATCACCGCCCGCGCCCCCGGCCTGGACGACGAAGACATCGCCGCGACCGCCGACGCACTGGTCCGCCTCACCGTCAGCCACCTCCTGCAACCCCTGGACGACACCGGCACCACCGTCACCCGGCTCACCCGCCTGGCCACCCGAGGCCTCGGCCTCCCCTAAAACCCCGATCCCCGACGAGGGAGCGGACGGCGTCATCTCCGGCGGCGTTCAGGTCGCCGACGAGATCGGTGGCCCGTTCCGCCAGGTCGAGCACGGGATTCTGATTGGATCGGCCAAGGGGCGCAATCACTCGATTCCGCCCCCGCGGGTGGTCTCGGCGCTACTGGGCGGCGCCTGCTTGCGCGGTCTGCGCCCGGCCGCCGAGCGGCAGGCGCTTGGCCACGTCCAGCCGTACCTCGCCGTAGGGCTGGACGTGCTGCCAGAACAGCGGAGTCAGCCCGCGCCGGTCGGCGGGCTTGAGCAGTTTGGACCATTGGGGGTCGGCGAGGACGTCTTGCAGCATCAGGGTGTTGATGTAGACGAGCGCGGCCTGCAGGATGCGCAGGCACAGGACGGTCATCTCCAGTTCCTCGCGCCGGTTGGTGGCGATGTCGCCGCCCTTGCCGTAGAGGATGACCGAGTTGGCGCCGTTGGAGGACTCCACCACGTTGAGACCTTCCTGGATCTCCCGCTGGAGTTCGCGCAGGCGCAGGTAGCGGGCGATGAAGATGGTCTTCTGCGCGCGGCCGACCTCCAGCATGGCCTGGTAGACCGGGTGGGAGGCGGCCTCGGTGAACCGGCGCAGGATCGCCTCGGTGGAGGCGGTGCCCTGTTTGATCGCAGTCGCGTACTTGATCATCTGGTCGTAGTTCTGCTCGATCACCTCCCAGCGGACCGGCCGGGTCATCGCCGGTGCCAGCCGCGGGTACAGGTCGCTTTCGCCGCTCTCGACGCGGTAGAGCTTGACCTTGTTGATCTGCTTGATGCGCGGCAGCAGGTCGAAGCCCAGCAGCCGGGTCACGCCGAACCCGATCTCGGTCTGGCCGTGCGAGTCGACGTAGTTGCCCTCGACCTTCATGGCGGTGCCGTGCCGGACCGCGCCCTCGATCATCGCGTGGACCTCCGAGGCCGAAGCGCGCAGGGTCTGGGAGTGCACGACCATCGACCCGCGCTCGATGTGCCAGTAGATGAGGATGCCGCGGCCCCCGTAGCGGGAGTGCCACTCGGTGAAGATGTTCTGGTCGTAGGCGCGCACGTGCGTGGAGTCGGAGGCGACGGTGGTGGTCGCCTCGCCCCACAGCGCGGTGTCGCGGGCGGTGAAGGTCGCGTTCGCGATGGCGATCGCGATGTCGGCGGCGACCTGCGGGGTCAGGTAGCGGCGCCGCACGTAGCGGATGTCGTCCTCGCTGTGGGCGTGGCCGCCGGCGGCGACCGCCCGGATCCCGGTGTTGGTGCCGTACCCGAAGATCGCCAGCATCAGGCGCTCGGCCAGGACCTCGGGCCCCAGGGTGGAGTTGCCCGCCACCGAGGTGACGGCGTTCAGGCAGCCGGTGCGCAGCACCGCCTCCTTGAGCATGTCGATCAGCGGGACCGCGCCCCAGCGGCGGCTCACCTCGTTCTTGATCTTGCGTAAGTTCCGCGGCTCCTCCGCCGGGCCGATCTTCGTCAGCTTGATCGCGCCGGACTTGCGGCCGGAGATCTCCACCCAGTCCAGCTTGGGCAGCGCGGTGTCCAAGGCCTCCAACTCGGCGCGCATCTCGGCCTTCAGTTCGGCGATGAACTCCTTGGGGTCCAGCGGCTTGCGCAGCTCGGCGTAGTTGGCGGCGCGGCGGGCGGCGAAGTCGGCGGGCAGGTCCTCCTCCGGGTCGCGGAAGGAGTCCGCGCCGACCACCCAGATCTCTTTGCAGCGCAGTGCCTCGCGCAGTGCCTGGAAGGTGACGATCTCGTACACCATCCGCACCACCCGCCGACGGCCGCGCTTGTCGCTCTTGAACACCAGGTCCTCCCAGGCGCCGGCGGTGCCGCGATGCTCAGGCACCCGCTCGCCGCGCGGGTAGTAGGTGGTGTTGCCCGCCTTGGCGTAGCGGCGGACCAACTCCAGCGCCTCGATCACCGGCTGGTAGGCGGTGTTGTTGCTCTTGAACTCCAAGGTGTCCAGCAACGCGATCAACCCGCGCCGGTAGTGGTTGGTGTAGGAGGCGCGCAGCGTGGTCTGCACCGTGGTGCGGTACGCCGGGCCCTTGGTCTTGAACTCGTGCACCAGGTCCTTCAGCGTCTGCTCGCCGCCGGTCACGGCCGGGAAGATGACCGCGCGGACCGGATCGTCGGGACGACCGAGCGCGGCGTCGGCGACCCTGAACAGGATGTTCTCCTTCCCGGTCACCCGTTTGAAAGCGTTGATCAGCTCCTTGGTCACCTTGCTGTCGGCCCGCGCCTTGATCCGATGCACGGTCGCGATCAGCAACTCCACCAACGTGTCGGTGACCTCCCGCTCCCGCTCGCAGACCAGCGCCGCCAACAACAGCACCGTCAGCTCACGCGGGTGCGTGCGCATGTGAGAGGGAGCCTCCACCGCCGCCCGAGCCCGCCAGGCCGCCAGCACCTTGGGCGCCACATCGGCGAACAACCCCAGCGGCAACCCGATCGAACGCACCGCCTCCAGCTTGCGGATCTCGGTCATCATCGACTCCAGGCTCACGTTGCCCGGAGCCGACTTGATCAGCGCCAGCAGCCCAGAAACGCCGTCGTCCTCCTCCGCCGTCGCCTCGGCCGCCTCATCCTCGCTGTCCTCGTCGTCGACGCCATCGTCGATGCCGGCCAGGGCGCAGATGCGCCCGGTGGTCTCCGCACTCAGCCGAGAAGCGATCCGCACCGACCAGGTGACCTCCGCGTTGTGCAAGGCCGAGGCCACGATCCGAGAGATCCGCCCCGAGGTCGGCGGTTCGATCCGCTCCTCACGCAGATACTTGAGCAGCTCCTCACGAACCCGCTCGGGCCGGCGCTCGGCGTGGGCGACATTCTCGGCCAGCCACACCGTGACCTTCTCCGCGTCCACGGTCGTGCAGACGCGAAAGTCCAGGTGGGTACGGATCTGACCACGGTGATACTCGATCGTGGAACCAGACCACTCGTAGAAGCCGAACTCCGAGGCGGGCACCTGGACCTGCTTAGCCACATGCTCGACAGCCTCGTCGGCCAACTCCGAACGTCCTCGCGGGAAGCGCCCGTGCTGCGTATAGAACTTCAGCAAGACCGCGAATCCGAGGCGCGTGGCGCCACGCTTCCCGGCGATCAGCTCACGCTCCTCGTCCAGAACCGTCCAGTGCTCGACAAGCTCGTCGATGTGCATCGGGGGGTGCGCCATAGCCGCCCAGCATCGACCAGCCAAATCACAACAAGATCAACGCCGTTTGGGGCTCATGACGCGTTTCTTACCGACACCCCTACTTTGGGGCTGGGGTCAGCTTCGGGAGTAGGACGCCGAATCGTGCGAGCGACACCGCGAACCGCCCCAGGCTGGCGAGGGCCGAAACCCTCTCCCAGAAGCGGTGAGAACGACGATGCTTCACCGGATCATCACCCCTTTCTCTCTCCCGTCCCCTGTAGACGGGCGCCCTGACGACAGGGCTCCGGGAGATCCGGAGGGGTGCTCCACCAGTCGGCCCTCCACTCGGGTCCGCGCGACCAGATGAAAGGTAGCTCTGCGTAACATCTCTGGCGAAACCCCTCCGGTGGCGTGTTTGCGGTGGTGGGGGGCCGGCGGGTGGGGGTGTGGGGCGCTGTCTGGGGTAGGCCTTGGTGATCGTTGTTTCCGTTGGTGTCGTGATCGGGGGGTGAGGGCGTGGCTGGGCGGTCGGTTTCGGGTGGGCCCGGGCCGGGTCGGGGTGGGGAAGGGCCGCCGGGGCGGGATGGGCGGTTGCCGGATCTGGGCGGCGACGACTTGGACGAGATTCAGGCCGGGCTGCAGCGGCTGGCGGCCGAGCACGGCCGGTTGCAGGAGTTGTTGAACGCGGTGCTGGCGATCAGCGGCCATCTGGAGCTGGAGGAGGTGCTGCACACCATCGTCGAGGCGGCGCGGGAGCTGGTGCGGGCCCAGTACGCCGCGGTGGGGGTGTTGGACGACCAGGGCCAGTTCACAGAGTTGATCACTTCGGGGTTCGGGGTCGACCAGTTCGCCGAACGGGTGGGCGAGTTGCCGCACGGGACGGGGCTGCTGGGAGATCTGGTACGCGATCCGCGGCCGCTGCGGGTGGAGGATCTGCCCTCCCATCCCCGCGCTGCGGGGTTCCCTGCCGGACATCCGGTGATGACCACGCTGCTGGGCGTGCCGATCCGGGTCCGCGACACCGTCTACGGCAACCTGTACCTGGCTGACAAGGCTGACGGGCCGTTCACCGACCGGGATGAGGAGGTGGTGTCCGCATTGGCCAGCGCGGCCGGAGTGAGCATCGAGAACGCCCGGCTGTACGCGCGGCTGCGCGCGGCCACTGAGGACTTCCAGCGGCGGCTGCTGCCGCAGATGCCTCAGCTGCACGAGTGGGAGCTGCAGGCCCGGTACCAGCCGTCCAGCCAGGCGCCGAGTGTCGGCGGCGACTGGTACGACGTCATCCACCTGCCCGACAGGGTGCCGTGCGTGATGGTCGGGGACGTGATGGGCCACGACCTGCGGGCGGCCACGGTGATGAGCCAGATCAGCAACATGCTCCGAGTGATCGCCTTCGACCAGCGCGAGCCGCCCAGCCGGATCCTGCAGCGCCTGGACCGGGCGCTGCACGAGTTGCACGGCGGGCCGATGGCCACAGTGATCGTGGTGCGGCTGGAAGGCGACGGTGCAGGGCGGCAGCTGCGGTGGGCCAGCGCCGGGCACCTGCCGCCGCTGCTGGCCGTCCCCGGCGAGCCCGCCCGATACCTGGAGGCCGATGTCGGGCCGCCGCTGGGGGTCGATCCCGACGTCGTCCGCCCCGACCACGAGCATCGGCTGCCCGTCGGCGCGACCGTGCTCCTGCACACCGACGGACTGATCGAGGACCGGGCCCACACGCTGGACGAGGGCATGCGGGGAGCCGCTCGTATCGCCACCGGCCACGCCGACCGGCCCCTGCCGCAGCTGTGCGACGCCCTGCTGGCCCGCTGCCGGCAGGGCGGTGAGCACGACCTCTTCGAAGACGACGTCGCCCTGCTCGCCGCCCGGCTGAAACCCTGAGCGGCAGCTCGTCGAGCCCGGGGCGGAGGGGCCGGTCGGAGCGGGGGGCGGGCATCGACCCTTGCCGGGGCCGTTGGGAGCCCGGCCGCAGGGACCTTCTTCCCTTCAAAGGGCCTGGTGGGAGCTGCGAGCCTGGAGGCATGTGTTCAGGCGACCGGTGGCCAAGAGCACGGCCCGCCACGCGGACGCCCGTGGAGGAAACGGGGTCGTCCCCGGCACCGCTCGGGTGGTGGCGGGCCAGAGAGCTGCTGGCCTCGGCGGGCGTGGGCCGGCTGGTGTTCACCGAGCAGGGGCTGCCCGCGGTGCGGACGGTGCCCTTCACCGTCGAAGGCACGGTGATCCGCATCGAGCTGCCCCCCGGCGCCGGGCTGGCCCGCACGATGCGGCACGCCATCGGCGCGGTGGTCGCGGTGCACGCCGACCGGCTGGACGATCCGGGCGGCGGCTGGGAGGTCACCGCAGTCGGCACCGTCCGGACCGGCGACACCGGCGACCGCATCGGCCCAGCCGGCGCCCATCGGGATGCGCCCCACGGCCGCAGCGGGGACGGGTCGCTGCTCATCGATGTCCGGCACCTGTCCGGCCGCCGGGTTCCCCGCCGGCCGGAGCCGCCCGGCCAGCCGCGGCGTCACCTCAGGGCCGTGTGACCACCCTCCCCGCCGGGCCACCCGGTACAGGTACCGCAAACCGGGCATTGCGGGCGTGGTTGTACCGCCGTCCCGGGGTACACCATGCCGGATGATCCACGCACCTCCCGACAAGAGGGGCTGAAAGGACTATGGCGTACTCGTCACCCGAACCTGGGCGTGCTCGGAGCGAGGACGGCGCGGGGGGCCGGCCCGACCCCGCCGCGGTCCACGCCGCAGCACGGGAGGTGGCCCGGCAGTTGAGCGCTGACCCGCACCGCGTCGCTCACGAACTGGCCGACCAGATCACCCACCGGCTGTTCGCAGTCAGCCTGGAACTGCACGGCGCGCTGGCCCGCATCCACGACCCGCACGCCGCCCAACGCGTCCACACCGCGCTGGCGGGCCTGGACGACACCCTCACCGAACTGCGCCACGTCATCTTCGACCTGCACGCCACCCCCGGCGGGCCAGGGTGAGCGTCCGCCATGAAGCCGACGACGCCGGCTCGCGCCGCGGACCGACCGGCTCCGGTCAGGGCGGGGAGTTCCGCCCGAAGGACCGCAGCATCCGCGCCGCCCGGGACAGCCGGCCGCGACACAGGTCCTGATTGAGGACGATGGCCGTACCGCCGTCCTGGTCCCACCGGTAGCCCAGCAGCGGGCCGGGCATCCGGGCGCGCGCGAACGGGCCGATCCGGCCGCCCGGCGGCTCCGCCGCCTGCAAGTACCGCCACACCTCCCCCGCCGCGTCCCCCCGCACCCCACCGGCGGGGCCGGCAGCGACCGGGTCGGCGGCGATGAGGATCAGCGCCGACCGGCCGGGCACCGGAACCCGCAGGCACTGCCATCCGCCCACCCAGCCGAACGCCCGCTCCAACTCAGGCGGCGGGTTCCCCGCCCCGAGCGCCGCCAACTGGCCGCGCAACCAGGCGTTCTCCCGGGCCAACCGTTCACTTTCCGCCCTCAACCCATCCACGACCGACACATCCATGGGAGCCTCCCAGGCGGCGCCCCGGACGCGCCGGCGATCGCCTCCGGCTCAGACAGGACCGGAGCCCCGCTCTTGCCGGGCGCCGATACCCGGGCGGCGCGGGCATATGCCGCCCCGCCCCCAATATCCACACAATGGCCGATCCGCAAGAGCGGGGACGAGCCCGCGCCGACTCGGAGGGGGCACATGAAAGACATCCGGGCCCCGCGTCCAGATGTGACTGGACTTCCTGGGTGAGTGAGGAGCAGCGGGCGTACCCCGATCCGGATGTCGGCCGACGGCCGGTCGTCGGTAACCGGTGCCGGCGGCGGAGTGCCGGGCCGCCACGGGGTTGCGGGCGCACGGTCGGCCGGGGCCGCCACCCGCAGCAGCCTCGCCAGCCGGGGAACCTTGGTGAACCGGCCGGTGTGGCAGGACGCGTTCGGGGTTGTCCACAGGGGCTCCGGTCCCGGCGGTTCCGGGGGGCGCCGGGACCGGTGACGCCGCGATCGCGGGCCATGCGGGCGGCGGTCGAAGGCCGCTACAGCCCGCAGGGCTGGGTACTTCACGACCGCGGCCGGCGCCTAGGGCGGCGGAGGGTGAGGTGTCGACCGACCAGGCCATCGCGCTGATCGCGGCGCTGCCTGGTGACCAGGCCGAAGCGCTGCTGCTCCGGGTGGTGCTCGGGCTGGACGCGACCGCGGCCGCGCGGGTCATGGGCACCAGCGCAGCGGCTGTGCACACCGCATCGGTGCGGGCGCTGAGCAACCTTGCTCAGGTTCTTCGGCACTGCGCGGGTCTCCCGCAGAACTAGAGGGGTTGCGCGAAGGAGGGACCTGCCGGGAACTCCACGCGCCCCGGCCCCGCTACCGCCCATGGCCGGCCGGCTGCTGCCCCAGGGCCTCCTGGGTGCTCGCGGAGCATGCGCAAAACGGTGACGGGCGAGTATCTGGCCCGGGCCGCCGAAGCCGCGGACCACGACTGAGGGCCGCCCGTGGCCTGGGCTGCCCGGCCCTACGGGCCCTACGGCCCGACCCCGGCGGCCGGGTCGCCGGGGTCGGGGGCCGCGGGGATGTCGCCGAGTTCGCGCAGGCCCTCGGCGGGCGCCGAGGGCGCGATGGAGTAGCGGCCCAGGCAGTTGAGGTGGGCGTGGCCGAGCGGGCTGAGCCGGGCGGCGTCGGCGTCGTTGACCGGGATCCCCTGGGCGCGCAGCCGGTCGACGGCGGCGGAAAGGTAGCGGGAGTTCCACAGCGCCACGGCGTTGACGACCAGGCCCAGCGCCGCTAGTTGATCTTCTTGGCCTTCTCGGTAGGGCTGGCGGATCTGGCCGCCTCCGGCGTGGCAGATCTTGCGGGCCAGGCGGTGCCGGGATTCCTGGACGGTGAGCTGCTTGTTCAGCGTGCGGCGGTAGCCGTCGTCGATCGGGTCCAGGATGTCCAGCAGGTGCAGGGTCTTGTCGATGCGGCCGTACTCGGCGAACGCCTGCCCGAGCGGGGTGGGGCGGCCGCCCCGGGAGAACATCCGCAGCAGGTCGTAGGCGCGGACCTGGTTGGTGACCAGCGAGCCGGCGACCCGGGTCATGTCCGACCACTGGGTGCAGATCCTGTGCCGGTTGATCTTGTTGCGGGCGATCGCCTCCAGCGGGCCGTATCCGGGGGTGGTGCCATCAGGCAGGTCGGCGCGCCAGAACCGCTGGTCGCCCAGGTCGGCGAAGCGGGGCGCGAATCGGTAGCCGAGCATGGAGAAGATCCCGAACACCATGTCCGAGTCGCTGGCCTGGTCGGTGGTGACCACCTCGGGTTTGGGGCCGGCGTCGATGTTGATGAGGGTGTCCAGGATGAACAGCGAGTCGCGCGGGGTGCCGGGCACGACCATCTGCCCGATGCCCATCACCTGGTCGTTGACGGCGTTCAGCAGCGTGATCCCGCGCTTGTAGCCGAAGTACTTGGGGGAGGGCCCGGCGTTGATGGTCTGCACGGGGACCACGAACCGCAGCCCGTCGACCGAGGCCAGCAGCCCGCCGCCCCACAGCGCCACGATCGGCACCTCGCGCTGCGCCTGGACCAGGACCGCGTTGGCCGCAGCGTGGGTCTCGGCCCGTACATAGTTCTGGTCCACGTGGGAGAGCCGACCGCGGGTCAGCGCCTGGTCCCCTTCCTTGATCACCGGTGTCAGCCCGACGTTGCACGCCTCGGCGATCAGCAGCGCCACCAGCGATCTGGGAAGGTCTTTCATACCGGTGGAGATGTCGGCCAGGTGCACGTAGGCGTCCAGGAACCCGGTCCAGGCGTGCACCTCCAGCAGCAGCTCGGGCAGATCGACCCGCGGCAGCATCGCCTGGCACGCGCCGCGCAGCCACCTCAGCGACGGGCTCTCGCCGAGCGCGCCGAGTTTCTCCACCGACAGCCGGGCGTGCCCGCCGGCGCCCTCTGGTGGGGCGACCACGCGGACCAGGGCGTCATCGCCGGCCTCTTCCAGGCGGGTGGCCATCTGCCGCCAGGCCGCGTCCAGTGCCAGGACCCGGCCGTCCAGATGGTCGCCGACCGGGTCGGTGAGCGACAGCGACGCCAGCACGTCCTCGCTGATCGCCTCCCACTGGCGCCCGTCCAGCAGGTGCGCGCGCGGGTCGGCCCACCGGTTGGACGGCGCCGCGAACACGTCCCGGACCTGCAGCGCACGAAACAGCGCCTCCAGCACGCACACCACGTAGGCGTCGCGGTCGACCGCCCTGACCGGCAGGTCGGGATTGGCGTACACCGGGCGCCTCCACGCCGCGGTCACCAGCGAGGCGTCGATCTCCCCCGGCAGCAGCGGCTTGCGCGACACCTGGCGGCGCGCCAGCTCCGGCAGCCGCCGCACCGCCGCCAGGACCTTGCGGCCGCCCGCCGCCGCGCCCAGGGCCTGCGACTCGCCCAGCAGCTTCAAGAACGGCCGCACGGTGCTGTACTTGTCCACCAGCGCCGCGCGCAGCGCCGCCTCCGCGGCGCCCTCCTCGACCGGGACGAGTTCCTCCACCGACGCAAACGCGGCCATCACCTGCTGCCGGGTGGTGCCGGCCTGATCGGTCACCGCCGCCCACAACGCCGCCACGTCCACCTCGGCGCCGACCTCGGCGGCCAGGTCGAGCTGCTCCACCAGCACCCGCCCCGCCTTCGACAGCAGCCGGGACGCCCGCTCCAGCCTCGGCAGCATCGCCAGCCGCTCGCCCGCCGACTTGCGGCGCGCCGGAGAGATCAACCGGGTGGCCATCAGCAGGGTGAACAGGTCCAGGGCGTCATCGATCGCCTCAGCCTCCAGGCTCCGGGTCACCGCCAGCAGCGTCGCGGTCTTGCGCGGCTCGCCCAGGCGAGCCAGCGCCGGCGCCTTGCTCCCCGCCCCGTACCGGGCGAGCGTCTTCATCCGCCGGACCGGCACCTTGCCCACCTGCACCCGGCCCAACTCCAACCCGGCCAGATCATCGACCCGTCGAAGCGCCCGCACCATCTCGGTCCCCGACTGCCGCTTGGGCGCCTGCCGTAACCGCTCCAGCTCCGAGACCCGCGCCCCGTCGGGGACCTCCAGCAGCCCCGCCAACGCCAGCGGCAACCCTGCTCCCGCCCGCTCGGCCTGGCGGGCCACCACCGCGTACATGCGCTCATCCGCGCGTTCGCGCACCCCACCCACCAGCCGCTCCAGCACCGTCACCCCCGGCAACAGCACCCGATGCCGACGCAGCCACGCCACCGACTGATCGAACAACGCCGTCGGGCCTTCCGCGTGCGTCCACGCACGCCCGTGCAGAAACGCCAGGAACCGCTTCGACACCTGGCGCGCCTCCCAGCTCTCCCGGTCCTCAAAGACGTGGAAGCCGTAGGCGTCCCTGATCATCCACGTGTGCTCATACGCCGTCTGCGCACGCACCGTGTACCTCTTGACCTGGGATGGATCACCGATCTCCAGTTGCTCGGCCAGGTAGTCCACCACCGGCCACGGCACGTCCAGAGGGTCGGCCAGGAACAGCCCCTTGTAGCGAACCGTCGCGATCTGCACGGCAACACCCAGGCGATGCGAATCGGCCCGCGACCGAGCGATCACATCCCGGTCGAACGCGTCCAGGAAGAAGAACTTCTCCAGCTCCGACTGTGTCGGCAGCTCCACGAACGACGTATACGCCGCTCTTTGCTCATCTGACAGAAACTCCGCAGGCATAGCCCCGCAAAGTAGGCCCGGCCCACCAGCGACTAACTCATAGTGACCAATACGTTACGAAGCGAACGTTCCAAGTGGCCAACTCTCAAGATCATTCTCAGCGCTAACGGCTGTCCGTAGGTTCCTCAACCCCGTGGTCCGCGCCGTCCGCGCCGAGTTCGTGCCCGAGGGGGTGGCGCCGGCCGCGTCGCTGGTCGAGGTGTCCCGGCTGGTCCGCGACGACCTGCTGGTGGAGATCGAGGCCCTGGCCGTCGTCCCCGCCGCCCCGCCCGGCGCCTGACCCCCCGGCCGCGGGCCGGGCCCGCGTCAACGCGGAGCGGGGCGCCCCGGAAGGAATCCGGGGCGCCCCGCTCCGTCGGGACCGGACGGTCAGACGTTCACGCCGAAGTCGGAGGCGATGCCCGACAGGCCGGAGGCGTAGCCCTGCCCGACCGCGCGGAACTTCCACTCGGCGCCGTTGCGGTACAGCTCGCCGAACACCATGGCGGTCTCGGTCGAGGCGTCCTCCGACAGGTCGTAGCGCGCGATCTCGCTGTTGTCGGCCTGGTTCACCACGCGGATGAACGCGTTGCGGACCTGCCCGAAGTTCTGCTGGCGGCCGTCGGCGTCGTAGATCGACACCGGGAACACGATCTTGGCGACGTCGGCCGGGACCGTGTTCAGGCTGACCTTGATCTGCTCGTCGTCGCCCTCGCCCTCACCGGTGAGGTTGTCGCCGGTGTGCTCGACCGAGCCGTCGGGGCTCTTGAGGTTGTTGAAGAACACGAAGTGCTGGTCCGACAGCACCTTGTTCTCCGCCGACACGAGCAGGGCGCTGGCGTCCAGGTCGAAGTCGGTCCCGGTGGTGGTCCGCACGTCCCAGCCCAGACCGACCACGACGGCGGTCAGTCCGGGGGCCTCCTTGGTCAGCGAGACGTTGCCGCCCTTGCTCAGACTGACTCCCACTGTTGTCTACCTCCGTATCGGACTGCGGGTGGATGCACCCGCGATCGGTCTGTCTTACGAGAACGGTAGCCATCCCCGCCCGGTTCCCCCGGGTCCTTGGAGAATTAGCGGCGCGGCGTGCCGTTTCGCATGATCCGAGCGTAGGGGACGGGGGTCAGGGGCCGGTGAGGAACGCGGTGGGCGCGGTGACGGGTGCGGGCAGGTCGAACGCGGCGGCCAGGTCCGCGGCCGCGGGCGCCAGCGCGTCGCAGGCGCGGCGGCGCGCCGCCCGCACGTCCTCCAGCGTGCCGGGCGGGGCGGCGCCCTCGTCGAGCAGGTCGGCGGCGCGGCGGTCCACGACGTTCAGGGCGTGCAGGTGCAGCACCCGCGCCAGCTCGGCGGGTCCGGCGGCCGCGGCGGCGGCGCAGATCTCCAGGACGATCCGGTCGGCGCAGGCGGCGGCGGTCCGCGCGGCCAGGGCCAGGTTGCCGTTCCAGGCGGTGAAGGCGTCGCCGCCGCCGCGCAGGGCGGTGTCGACGCGGTCCTGGAGCCGGTCGCGCATGCGCCGTTCGGCCTCGCGGAGCAGGAACAGCGGCGTCCGCGGCGAGTCGAGGCCGCCGCCGTCGGGCGGGGCGCCGCCGGGGTCGGGCGGGGTGTAGCGGTCGAGGGCGGCCATGGCGCGGGCGGTGTCGTAGAGGATCAGCTCGTTGTCGCCGCCGGCGTTCTGGTAGGCGTGGGCGAGGCCGCGGTAGGCGTTGAGGCGCTCGTCGGCGGCGAAGCCGGGCGCGCCGCTGTGCACCCGGCACGCCGACACCGTCTGCTGCGCCTGCGCGGTCGCGGCGGCCTTCAGCAGCGCCAGGTCGCGGTCGACCGCCGACCACGGCGCCCACGCGGTGTCGGGCCCCGCCCCGCCGGGCGCGCCGGCGGGGTCGGCGGGGCGGGGCGCGGTGACGTGCGCGGCGACGGCGGTGAGCGCGTACCCGGCGGCGAGCGCGCCCAGCACCGCCTCCTGCTGGTTGCGGTAGTCGGTGAGGGGGCGGCGGGGCGCGAGCCGGCCGAGGGTGGTGCGGCCGGCCGAGTGCGCGGCCAGCATCCCGGCGGACGCGCGGGTGATCGCGGCGGAGGCGGAGATCACGGCCCGCCACACCGGCGGCGCCACGCCCATGGAGCGGGTGAGGCGCGCCGCGGGGTCGCCGGCGGGGTCGTGGAAGGTGCCGTCGGGGTCGATGCGGGCGCCGTCGCGCAGCCACGCCGCGTAGGGGACGCGGACGCCGTCGAGCAGGACGGCGGCGTAGTCGACCTGCAGCCCGGTCGTCTCGGGGGCGGGGACGATCCGGATGCCGGGCGGGACGGTGCCGTCCGGGCGGCGCAGCGGCACCGCGAACACGAACACGCCGCGTTCGCTGCCGTCGTGGACGAGGGTGGCGTACACGGCGGCGGTCTTGGCGACGGCGGGGTGGGCGGTGTTGGTGGGGAACTTGGCGGCGCGGGTGTCGGGGGTGGTGAGGACGAACCCGCCGGTGGCGGGGTCGTGGCGGGCGGTGGTGCGGGGCGACAGGTGGCTGTTGCTGCGGCCGACCTCGGTCATCAGCAGGGTCCCGGCCGCCTGCATCGACTCCAGCGACTCCCGTGCGCTCACCGCGCCGTCCTCGGCGGCGGTGTCGTCCTGGCCGGCGCCGAACCGGATGATGGGGCCGAGCGCGAGGGTGTAGTGCAGCAGCATCACGTGGAACAGGGCGGGGTCGGCGATCGCGGCGCGGTCCAGCAGCGCGCACAGCGCGGGCGGGTCGGCGAGCAGGTCGGCGGCGGGCGGCGCGGCGAGCCCGGCGCCGCGCAGCCGCGCGTAGGTGAGGGCCTGGTGCTCGCGGGCGGTGAGCCCGCCGGGGTAGGTGAAGAACTCCTCGGGGACGGCGTCGCGCAGCCGGGCCCGGGTCTTGGCGTCGAGTGACGCGCCGCGCACGAACGCGGCCAGCGCGGTGTCCGGTGTGCCGTCCGGTGTTCCGTTGGGTGCGGTGTCCATCAGTGCTCCTCTCCCCCGGCGCCCGGTGCGGCCTTGCCGGTGCGTCCGTGGCGGGGCCGGTCGCGCAGCGGCGCCAGGGTGCGCGCGCCGGGGACGGCCAGCCGCGCGCACTGGCACAGCGCGTCGCCGGGGCCGGCCTCGGTGAACACGGTCGCGCCGGCGGCGTGCACGGCGCGCAGCGCGTCGGGGAGGCGGACGGGTTTGACGATGCAGTCGGCCATGGCGCGGTGCAGGTCGTCGCCGTCGCGGTAGGCGCGGCCCCGGACCGGGGAGTGCACGGGGATCTCCAGGGGCCGCTGGGGCAGGTGGCGGATCATGGCGTACCACTCGTCGTCGGCGCCGGCCATCGCGGGGTGGTGCGACAGGTAGGGGACGGCGAGCCGGACGGCGCGCACGCCGGCGGCGCGGGCGGCGTCGACGACGCGGTCCAGGGGGGCGTCGGGTCCGGACACGATCGTGACCGAGGGGGCGTTGAGGCAGGCGACGACGACCTCGGGGGCGCCGGCGGCGTCGATGCAGGCTCCGGCGCCGTCCTCGCCGGCCTCCAGCAGCGCCATGCCGCCGCCGCGGCCGCGGCGGGCCAGGACGCCGACGGCGGAGACGGCCATCCGGGCGCCGTCGGCGATGGTGAACGCGCCGGCGCACACGAGCGCGGCGATCTCGCCGAAGCTCTGCCCGACGGCGCAGGCGGGGTGGACGCCGTCGGCGCGCAGGGCGCGGTCGACGGCGACGGAGGCGGCGTAGGAGCACAGTTGCGCGACGCCGGGGGTGCGGGACGCGGCGCGGTAGCCGGAGGGGTCCTCCAGCAGGACCGCGCGCAGGGACGGCCATCCGGTGGCGGGCAGGCCCTCCTGGACGGCGTCCAGGACGTCGGCGACGGCGCGGGCGGCGCCGGGCCCGGTGCGGGCGAGGGCGGGCAGGTCGGGGACGCCGGTCGAGCCGGTGCCGGGGAACAGGAAGGCGCAGCTGTCGTCGGGCTTGAGCGCTTCGGCCGGGGGGAAGGCGGTGGACGGCACGCGGGGGTCTCCTTACCTGGAAGGAAGGCTCACTTTCCCATTCGGATAAAGGCCGCTTTACGGATAGGCATGGAACATAAACCGTGAAATGGGATTATTCACTCGTGGGTTGGGCCTGACAACCGTTGTGACGCGAGGGGGAACCGAGCATGTCCTCGAGGCAAGGCCCGGCATGGGCGATTCACGGGACCGGCGCCTACCTTCCCGAGCGGTGCGTGCCCAGCGAGGAGCTGTCGCGCACGCTCGGCCTGGAGCCGTCCTGGATCGAGGACCGCACCGGAATCCGCCGCCGGCACCTGGCCGCGCCCGGGCAGGCCGCCTCCGACCTGGCCGCGGCCGCCGCCGCCCGCGCCCTGGACGCCGCCGGGCTGGACGCCGCCGACATCGGCCTGATCGTCCTCGGCACCTCCACCCCCGACCTGATCGCCCCGTCCACCGCCTGCCGCGTGCAGGCGCTGCTCGGCGCCCGCCGCGCCGCCGCGTTCGACGTCGCCGCCGCCTGCACCGGCTACGTGTTCGGGCTGCAGGCCGCGCTCGGCTGGCTGGCCGCCCAGTCCGGCCCGGCCCGGTACGCGCTGGTCGTCGGCGTCGAGGTGTACTCCCGGTTCCTGGACCCCGCCGACCGCGGCACCGTCGCGGTGTTCGGCGACGGCGCCGCCGCCACGGTGATCGGCCCCGCCGCCGCGCCCTACGGGTTCGGGCCGGTCACGCTCGGGTCCGACGGCTCGGGCGCCGACGACGTGCTCATCCCCGCCGGCGGCAGCCGCACCCCCGCCAGCGCCGACACCCTCGCCTCCCTCGGCCACACCATCCGCATGGACGGCCGCGCCGTCCGCGGCTTCATCACCCGGATCTTCCCCCGGCTGGTCGCCGAGGCCACCGAGGCCGCCGGGATCAAACCCGCCGACCTGGCCCTGGTCGTCCCGCACCAGCCCAACCCGCGGCTGGTGGCGGCGCTGGCCGCCGAGGCCGGCCTGGACGCCGCGCAGCTGGCGATCGTCGGGCAGGACGTCGGCAACATCGGCGCCGCGAGCATCCCCTACGCCCTGGACCAGGCCGTCCGCGCCGGCCGCCTCGCGCCCGGCGACCAGGTGCTGCTCGCCGGGTTCGGCGCGGGCGTGACCTGGGGCCACACCCTCATCACCTGGCCCCCCGACTGACCCCCGGCTACCAGGGGGAGGCCACGAGGGCCTGCACGGCGAGCGCGGTCAGCGCCTGCGCGGCCAGCCACGCCCGGGCGGGCGGCCCGTGCAGGGACGCCGCCGCCGGCAGCCACACCGCGAACGGCACCCAGATCCGCTCCACCTCGCCGCGCGTCACCCCGGAGGCGTCCAGCACCAGCACCCCCGCCAGCGCCGCCGCCGCCAGCGCCGCGACCGCGGCCCGCGCCGGGACGGCACCCGCCCGCGCCGCACCGCGCAG
>NZ_JBFARO010000109.1:0-26820 GCF_040677125.1 Actinomadura sp. NPDC049382 | reverse complement strand
AACGCGAGACCGCCGGTGCCTAGCGTGGAGGCACTCGGGCTGGACGCCGGCGAGGTGACGGCCTGGATTCACGAGACGCGCCAGCGGATCGGGAAACAGCCTCTCGGCCGTGACGGGGGTTCCAGGGGGTCGCCCCCCCTGGGCTAACACAGCCCGTGACGGGGGTTCCAGGGGGTCGCCCCCCTGGGCAGACACAGCTAGCCCAAATATGTCTCGAAGCCCTTCGCCAGGGACTCGGCTATGCGTTGGCGGAAGGCGGGGTCTGCGAGTTTGGCGGCGTCGGTCTTGTTCTGCATGTTGCCGCACTCGATGAAGACCTTGGGGACCTTCGACATGTTGAGGCCGCCGAGGTCGTCGCGGCGGTCGATGGCGTTCTTGCCGAGGTAGTTGGAGTACGGGATGCCGGTGCCCTGGTGGTAGGCGTCGCGGAGGGCCTTGCCGAGCTTGGCGGAGCCGGTGACCATCGCGGCGTTGCGGCCGATGGAGAGCGGCTCGATGATGTGGAAGCCGTGGCCGGACGCGGAGGCGCCGTCGGCGTGGATGGACACGGCGGCGTCGGCCTTCAGGCGGTTGCCGAGGGCGGCGCGCTCGGTGATGCAGGGGCCGACGCCCTTGTCGTCCTCGCGGGTGAGGGCGACCTTGGCGCCGCGGGCGCGCAGGAGCTTCGCGAGGCGGTTCGAGACGTCCCAGGTGAAGGCGTGCTCGGCGTAGCCGGACCGGGTCTCGGTGCCGGTCGTGTCGCACGCCTTGCTGCCGTTGCCGATCTTGACCTGCTTGTTGATCTCGGACGGGTGGGCGGCGTTGCCGCCGTTGTGGCCCGGGTCGATCACGATGGTGCGGCCGTCCAGCGGGCGGCCGCCGGCCTTCGCGGCGGCCGGTGACTGCTCGTCGGGCGCGGCCGGGGCCGTCGGCGGAGGCGCGGGGTCGTCAGCGGACGCGCCGGAGGAGCCGGTGCACGCGGTGAGCGCGCCCAGGCACAGCGCGAGACCGGCGGCCATCGGGCCGCCTCGATGGATTCGCACAGGCCGATTCCTCCGTGATGACTTCGTTACCGGGGACCCTGACAGTCTGCACGGCGGCGGAGGTTCGTCAAACGCGGTCCGCGAAATCAGCGGAGCGGGTCCTCCTTGCCGAGCAGCGCGGCGAGGGCGCGCGCCTCGTCGGCGTCCAGGCCGAGGACGACGCGGGGCCGCCCCCAGGGGTGGTCGATGGAATGCGCCACATAGCTGGCGACGGACTCCGACACCTGCTCGGCGAGGCCGCGGGCGTTGCGCCACTCCGACCACGCGCGTTCCAATTCGCTCGCCGCGCGCTGCGCGCACGACACCAGTTCCGGATCACGCACGAGCTGAACCCCCCAGTGGACTTTCCCGACGTCCGGCCCGGCCGGGCGGCCTCCCCCGAGGCCGCCCGGATGCACCCGTCGGACGGTGAGTCCCATTAACCCCCCGGCGGCGGGCCGGGGACCGGCGAATGCGGCAGGCTTGGCCAGCCCCTTACCCGTCGAAAACCGGTTCCTGAACGATCGACGCGGCCGCGGGCGGCCGCGGGCACCGGTCGCGCGGGCGTGCGTGCGGGAGCGTGAAGAGGCGGGGGGACGTCTCGGGTCACCGGGGGAGGCGGGTCACGGGGCGGGAACGGGCCCCGTCGTGGAGCGCACCACGAGGTGCGGGACGACCAGGTTCTGCCGGGCGTGCCGGGACGGGTCGCCGATGCGCGCGGTGAGCAGTTCGGCGGCCACCCGCCCCATGTCGCGGCGCGGCTGGTCCACGCTGGTGAGGGAGATGTGGCGGATCGCGGCGAGGTGGGTGTTGTCGTAGCCGACGATCGACAGGTCGGCGGGCACCCGCATGCCGAGTTCGTCGGCGGCCGAGAGCGCGCCGGTCGCGACCAGGTCGTTGGGAGCGAAGATCGCGGTGGGGCGGGCGTCGCGGCGCAGCAGGGAGCGGGCGGCGCGGTAGCCGCCGTCCTCGGTGAAGTCGCCGGTCTCGACGACGATCTCGGCGGCCAGCCCGTGCCGGCGCATCGCCTTCTCGTAGCCGGCGCGGCGGTAGTGGGCGGTGGTGGAGCGCGCTCCCTCGATGTGGGCGATGCGGCGGTGGCCGAGTTCGACGAGGTGGTCGACGGCCAGGCTGGCGCCGAGTTCGTCGTCGTCCACCACGATGTCGACGCCGTGGACGTCGCGCTCGCCGACGACGACCACCGGGACGCTCGCCGCGGCCTCTTTGAGCGATTCGGGGACGACGCTGAGCAGCACCAGCCCGTCCACCCGCATCTCCAGGAACGCCTCGACGGCCTCCGCCTCGAACAGCGGGTCCCACCGGCCGCTGCCGACGAGCATCCGCAGGCCGGCGCCGTGCAGGCTCTCCTGGAGCCCGTCGAGGAACTCGGCGAAGAACGGGTTGTGCAGGTCGGCGACGATGGCGCCGATCAGCCGGGTGCGGCCCTCGACCAGGCTCCTCGCGACGGCGTTCGGCCGGTAGCCGAGCTCCCGGGCGGCCTGCAGGACGGCCTGCCTCCGGCGCTCGCTCACGTGCGGCGACCCCCGCATCACCAGTGAGACGAGCGACTTCGACACTCCGGCGCGTTCGGCGACGTTGCGGATCGTCGGTTTCGGCGCCGGCACCGCCCTCCCCTCCTCGCGCGCGGCGGGAGAGGATCCGCTGCGCGGCTGGGGCACCGCGCCCTCTCCCTGCCTGCCGTACGGGGGATTCGGTTCATCAGCTGACATGGCACTCCGTCCGGGGGGACCTGCAGGACCTGCCGCGACGACGCGCCGCCGGGGGAACCGGCGCGCCGACCTCCGCTCGGGAGGAGATGCCATGATGCCGCGCCTTCCGCCCGAATCGTCGCAACCGGGAGTAACGGGCATACGCCAAAGGTGGTTCGGGCCTGTGGTGTTCCGGATCACAGTCGTGTCCGCGGCCGATCACGACCCGGTGAAAAGGACGTCCCGCGCCCGGTCGGCGCGGCACGGCTCCGGGCCCGGCTCGGATACGCTGCCCAGGTGGGAGATCGTGCGGTGGCCGGCGGCAAGGCGCAGGGCCGACGGAGCGGCGGCGGACGGGGCCGTCGCCGGCTCAGCGTGGACGAACGGCGGGACGAGCTGATCGACGCGGCGCTGCAGCTGTTCAGCACGCGCTCGCCCGAGGACATCTCGATCGACGACGTCGCGGCCGCGGCCGGCGCCTCCCGGGCCCTCGTCTACCACTACTTCGGCGGCAAGTACGAGCTGTACATCGCGGCGCTCGGCAGCGCGGCGAAGAAGCTGTCGGTGCTGCTCGAACCGCCGACGGAGGGCAAGCCGCTCGACCGGCTGCGCATCTCGCTGAAGCGGTACTTCGACTTCGTGGAGAGCCACGCGGCCGGCTACACGGCGCTGCTGCGCGGCGGCCCCGCGGACCGCTCCGGCGAGGCGGGCGAGATCGTCGACGGCATCCGCCGGCTGCTGCTGGACCGCATCCTGCACTCGCTGGACGTGGAGGTCCCGCCGCCGGTGCTGCGCATCACGCTGCGCTGCTGGATGGCGACCGTGGAGACCGCCGGCCTGGACTGGCTGGAGAACCGGGACGTGCCGCGCCCCGAGCTGGAGCGGCTGCTCGTCGACCAGCTCGTGGCCATCATGCAGACTGCCGGCCGCCACGACCCGGGCACCGGCGCCCTGTTCGCCCGCCTCTCCCAGGAGGAGCTGGGCGACTGACCGCCGCGGCCGTAACCGCTGTGGTCGTAACCGCTGTGGTCGCAACAGGTGCGGTCGTAACCGCCACGGTCCTGACAACTGTGGCCGTAACAAGTGCGGCCGTAACTGCTGTGGCCGCCGGGACTGGTGTCCGGTTGTGGACGATTGAACCTAAGGTGTCCGAAATTCCGTGCAGGCCGGCATCCCACCCGCGGGATCCGCGGGCGCGACGCCGGCCCGAACGGCGTGCTCGGTACCGGGCCCACGGTTCTCGGATGACCGTGGTCCCGGCCGGTCGTCCAGGAGACCCCTGGAGCGTCCTTCGCGCGCGAGGTCGCCCAGCGGCCTCCCGGCCGTCCCCCCTTGGTGCCGTGCGCGTTACTCCGAGCGCTGCTGCGGGATGCCGGCGAGCAGCGCCCGCACCTCCGCCTCGCGGTAGCGACGGTGCCCTCCCAGCGTCCGGATGGACGTGAGCTTTCCCGCCTTCGCCCACCGTGTGACGGTCTTGGGGTCGACGCGGAACATCGTCGCCACCTCCGCCGGCGTCAGCAGGGGCTCGGCCTCTGGCGTACGTGCTGACATGTTTGCGGCCTCTCCTCCGTGGACCGATGACAGCGATCCTGCGATTGATCCTCGCGTGGTCACTGATGTCCCCTATGGCCCGAAAGAGCCACTATGACATCACAACGTGTAACCTTGCCACCACTCAGCGCAACAAGCAAGTTCCTGGCGGTAGTTGCGTGCAAACATCCCCGCGACGGCGGGGTGTCGCACCTGAGCGGCGAACAGTGGGTCACGCTGCGTGATTCTAGCGACACGTATAGTCGTATCGCGCGCGGATTCGGGAAATTTGTTTTAGTTCGCGGCCTCCAGCGCCCGCACGGGCCGCCAGCGGGCCAGCAGTCGCTTGTACATCGCGACGGTCAGCTCGGCCTCGCCGCGCTCCATCCCGGTGAGGGCGACGGTCATCTCGGCCACCGACTCGTCCGCGCTGAGGGTCCGGTCGTCCAGCAGGTGGACGAGGCCGCCGTAGTCGAGCTCGACCAGGGAGCCGGGATGGAACTCGCCGAGCCACCGGGCGAGCGTCTCCAGCCGCCCGGCCGACAGGAGGTAGACGTCCTCGGAGCCGTCGCCCAGGTTCTCGCGCACCACCGGGAGCGCCGTCGCCACCCGGCGGCGCGCCTCGCCCATCGAGGTGACGTAACTCAGCGTGCGCGCGGGCGCGGCCGTGGCCGGGCCGTGGCCGGGCAGTTCCTCGGCCGCGTCGGCGGACTTCCGGTACCCGGTCCCGGGCGTGCCGAGCATCAGGCACCGCTCCCCGCGCGCGAACGGCACGAACCAGTCGAGCGGGACGTGCCAGGTGCTCGTCAGTATGTGCGGCCGCAGCGGCCGCCCGGCGCGCTTCCACTGCTCGAACTCGCTCATCGCCCGCTCCGCCACCGGCGGCGGGACGAACGCCGCCGCGACGCCGGCGGCGTGCTCGTTGCGGAACCGCTCGAAGGCCAGCCACGAGCGCAGCCGCGTCCCCCACGGGCACACGTAGATCATGTCATCGAGGCGGCGCACGTAGGCGTCCCGGCTCTCCCGCTCGGGGACGACCTCGGGCGGCGTGCCGACCAGCCTCAGCGCGGCCTCGCGGTGTTCCACACCGAGCGCGTGGATCCGCCGCGGGCGCCGCCTGGAGTCGGCGTAGACCGTCCACAGTGTCCGCGCGGGCTCCGGGAAGGCGGTCACCGGTTCATAAACCCGTAGGTACGCGGCGTACGGAAGCACAACCGCATCGTGACATGAGATCAGGGCGGACGGGGGGCCATACCGCGCCCTAGTCTGATCTAGAGACAGAGAGGAGGGCACTACCGTGCCTAATGTCTTCGGGGCGCCCCACAAGGGCACCGAACCCCGACACGAGCAGGTCGTCTTCTGCCAAGACGAAGCCAGCGGCCTGCGCGCCATCATCGCCATCTACTCCACCGCGCTGGGCCCGTCCCTGGGAGGAACCCGCTTCTTCCCCTACGGCACCGAGGAAGAGGCACTCGCCGACGTGCTGAACCTGTCCCGGGGCATGGCGTACAAGGCCGCCATGGCCGGGCTCGACCTCGGCGGCGGCAAGGCCGTCATCATCGGCGATCCGGCCGTCGACAAGTCCGAGGCGCTGCTGAGGGCGTACGGACGCTTCGTCCAGTCGCTGAACGGCCGCTACTACACGGCGTGCGACGTCGGCACGTACAGCGAGGACATGGACATCGTGGCGCGGGAGTCCCGCTACGTCACCGGACGGACGGTCGCGCACGGCGGCGCGGGCGATTCCTCCATCCTCACGGCGTTCGGCGTGTTCCAGGGCATGCGGGCCGCCGCCGAGACGATGTGGGGCACGCCGAGCCTCCACGGCAAGCGGGTCGGCGTGGAAGGTGTCGGGAAGGTCGGTCACCGGCTGGTGGAGCACCTGCGCGAGGACGGCGCGGACGTCGTGGTCTGCGACGTGAACGAGGCGGCGGTCGACCGGGTCCGGTCACTGCACCCGGAGGTGGAGGTCGTCACCGACGCCGACGCCATGGTCCGCGCGGATCTCGATGTGTACGCACCCTGCGCGCTGGGGGGCTCCCTGAACGACGACACCGTTCCCGTGCTGCGGGCCAAGGTGGTGTGCGGCGCGGCGAACAACCAGCTCGCCCACACGGGAGTGGAGAAGAGCCTCGCCGACCGGGGCGTCCTGTACGCGCCCGACTACGTGGTGAACTCGGGCGGTGTGATCCAGGTCGCGGACGAGATCGAGGGCTTCAACTTCGACCGCGCCAAGGCCCGCGCGTCCGGCATCTACGACACGACCAGGAAGATCTTCGCGCTGGCCGCCGACGACGGCGTCCCGCCGGCGGTGGCCGCCGACCGGCTCGCGGAGCGCCGGATGTCCGAGATCGGCAGGCTGCGGGGGATCCTCCTCTAGAGCGGCCTAGGGGTCCTTTTGGGCTCGGCCCCGGTCTGGACAGTGGGGCTTCCTGACTCGTTTAGACCGTTGCAAGACCGTTGTAAGGGCCGCCGTGGAGCGCTGTACGACCGTCCCACGGCGGCCTGGGCATGTACTCGTGACCACCGGATACACTGTTGTTATCAGCAACAGGAGCGCCGCCACGTACCGTCGATGTACCGAGCCAGGCGCAAAACGGGTACGGTTGTACCCGTGACTGACGCATGGCTCATCAGGCACCGGTTCGTGTGGTACACGCGCGCGTTGATGGGCCCACGAAAGCCCTGACCATCGAGGGGGTCGAGCCAATGGGTCGCGGCCGAGCCAAGGCCAAGCAGGTGAAGGTTGCCCGGCAGCTCAAGTACAACACCGGCAACACGGACCTCGACCGCCTGAAGGACGAACTGGGAGTCACGGACTCCGGTGACGACTCGTACGACGAGCTCGCCGAGAAGTACGCCGACTACGCCGATGACTACGGCACGGAGCACCGCAAGGACGGCACCTCCGGTTGACCGGCCGACAGAGCGCCACTGCCCGCCACGGGCAGTGGCGTTTGTCGTGACTTCTCCAGTTCGGCGCGGTTTTCCCTCATGGGGGGTGTGCGAGTCATGGTTTCCGTCGGCCGCCGAGAGGGCCCCTGAGGCACCTTCGGCGGCGCACGCTTCCGTGGTGACGGTTGAGGGCTGAGAGGCGCTCAGCGACCCTCTCAGCCCGTCCCACCCGGCGTCCCCGCCTTTTCGGGCCGCGCCCCGCCGGACGGTGGGGCGGCGGGCCGCGCGGCTAGCGCAGGACGGCGGCACCGGTGCCGTCGGTGATCTCACCGAGCGCCCAGGCGGGCACGCCGCGCGAGGTCAGCAGGCGCAGCGCCGCGTCGGCGCCGTCCGGGCTCACGATCGCGGCCATCCCGACGCCCAGATTGAACGTCTTGTCCATCTCGGGCTGCGGCACGCCGCCGTGGCCCTGCAGGACGCGGAACAGGGCCGGGACCTCCCACGACGAGCGGTCGAGCACCGCGTCCACGGTCGGCGGCAGCGAGCGGGCAAGGTTCGCCGCCAGCCCACCGCCCGTGATGTGCGCGAACGCGCGCACCCCGCCGGCCTGGATCAGCGCGAGGCAGTCCTTGGCGTAGATGCGCGTCGGGGTGAGAAGTTCCTCACCCAGCGGACGGCCTAGTTCGGCGGGCTCGGACTCCAGAGTCAGGTCAGTCGTGGCCAGGATGTGCCTGACGAGCGAGTACCCGTTGGAGTGGATGCCCGACGAGGCCATGGCGAGGACGACGTCCCCCACCTGGACGCGGTCCGGGCCGAGGATCTCGTCGGCCTCGACGACGCCCGTCCCCGCGCCCGCGAGGTCGAACTCGTCCGGCTCCAGGAGACCCGGGTGCTCGGCGGTCTCACCGCCGACGAGGGCGCACCCGGCCAGGGCGCAGGCGTCCGCGATCCCGCCGACGATGTCGGCGATCCGTTCCGGGACGACCTTCCCGCAGGCGATGTAGTCGGTCATGAACAGCGGCTCGGCCCCGCATACGGCGAGGTCGTCGATGACCATGCCGACCAGGTCGTGCCCGACCGTGTCGTAGACGCCGAGGCGCCGCGCCAGGTCGACCTTGGTACCGACGCCGTCCGTGGACGTCGCGAGCAGAGGACGCCTGTACTTCAGGAAGGCCGAGGCGTCGAAGAGGCCCGCGAACCCGCTGACGTCGTCGACGACCTCCGGGCGCCGTGAACGGGCCACCCGGGACTTCATCAGCTCTACGGCGCGTTCGCCCGCGGCGATGTCGACACCGGCGGCCTCATAGGACGTCAACGCCCGACCTCCAGCAGGTGCTTGCCGCGAGCGTCCTGCTCCACCGGGATGGGGTAGACGCCGTCGAAGCACGCCCGGCACAGGTTGTTCTTGGGGATCTGCGAAGCGGAGATGAGCTCGTCCAGGGAGATGTAGCCGAGCGAGTCGGCGCCGATGGAGTCGCGGATCTCCTCCACGGACAGGTTCCCGGCGATCAGCTCGGCGCGCGTCGCGAAGTCGATGCCGTAGAAGCAGGGCCAGGCGACGGGCGGGCTGGAGATGCGCACGTGCACCTCGGCGGCTCCCGCGTCCCGCAGCATCCCGACGATGGCGCGCTGGGTGTTGCCGCGCACGATGGAGTCGTCCACCACGACCAGGCGCTTGCCCTCGATCGCCTCGCGCAGCGGGTTCAGCTTGAGCCGGATGCCGAGCTGCCGGATCGTCTGGGACGGCTGGATGAACGTCCGCCCGACGTAGGAGTTCTTCACGAGGCCCTGGCCGTAGGGGATGCCGGACGCCTCCGCGTACCCGATCGCGGCCGGGGTGCCCGACTCGGGCGTCGGGATGACCATGTCGGCCTCGACGGGGTGCTCGCGCGCCAGCCGGCGGCCCACCTCGACGCGGGTGGCCTGGACGCTGCGCCCGGCGATCGTCGTGTCGGGCCGCGCCAGGTAGACGTACTCGAACAGGCAGCCCTTGGGGCGCGGCTCGGCGAACCGCTCGGACCGGACGCCGTCGCCGTCGATGGCGACCAGCTCGCCGGGCTCGATCTCCCGGACGAAGCGCGCGCCGACGATGTCGAGCCCGGCCGTCTCGGACGCCACCACCCAGCCGCCGGCCTCCAGGGAGCCGAGGACGAGCGGCCGCACGCCCTCGGGGTCGCGGGCCGCGTACAGCGTCCCCTCGTCCATGAAGACCAGGGAGTACGCGCCGCGGGTGGCCGGGAGGATCTCCCGCGCCGCGGCCATCGGGCCGCCCTCGCCGTGGTGGGCGAACAGCGCGGTGAGGACCTCGGTGTCGGTCGTGGCGGTCAGCACGCCCGGCTCCAGCCGCGCGGCCAGCTCCGGGGTGTTGATCAGGTTGCCGTTGTGGGTGAGCGCGAGGCCGCCCGCGTCCGTGGACCGGAAGGTGGGCTGGGCGTTCTCCCACGTCGGCGACCCGGTCGTCGAGTAGCGGCAGTGGCCGACGGCGATGTGGCCGCGCAGCGTGTTCAGCACCGACTCGTCGAAGACCTGGGCGACGAGGCCCATGTCCTTGAACACGACGATGCGGGAGCCGTCGCTGACGGCGATGCCGGCCGATTCCTGGCCGCGGTGCTGGAGCGCGTACAGGCCGTAGTAGGTGAGCTTGCTCACCTCGGCCCGCGACGCCTGGTCGGCGGGGACCCAGACGCCGAAGACCCCGCAGGCGTCCTGGGGAGCGCGGTCGGAGGGATCGATGTCGTGGCTCAGACGTCCGTCACGGAGAGGCACGCTCGCCAGTCTAGATGCCCGATTCACCTGCTCCGATCGGTGGCATGTCTTAACGGACCTTTACCCCCTGGAACCACGGGCATCACGCGGTTCGGGGGAATCTGGGGACGACACGTGGAGGGGACACATGACGCTGCCCGGGTACCAGACCTACGCGCCGCCCGCACCGCCGCGGCGCAGCGGGCTGGCGAGGGCCTCGCAGGTGCTCGGAATCACCGGACTGGTGGGGCTCGTCTTCTGCCTGGTGGGCTTGATACCCGCTCTCGTAGGGCTCGCTCTGGGAGTGGTCTCCCTCGTCCGGCGGGACCCTGACCGACGGCCTGCCGTCGTAGGGGTCGTCTGCTCCGCCCTTGCGCTCCTCATAGGCGGGGGCGTGGGCTTCTGGCTGTTGAGCAAGGCCGTGCAGTGCGCGGACGAGACGAGGTACCCGGACGAGACGTCACGCCGGGGCTGCGTCGAGCGCGAGTTCCCCTATGCGCGAGCGGACGTCCAAGGCGCCGGTGCGGTGCGGGGCGCTAGTGAGGGTCACTCGGCCAAGGCCCGGACGGCGTCCTCGTTGAGCGCGGACGAGTACACCCGGAAGTCGTCCATCAGCCCGCCGAAGCCGGGCTTGGTGAGTTCGCTGCCCAGGTAGATGGGGCCGGACGGTGTGACGACGGGGTGCTCCAGGGGGGCGGCACCGTCCAGTACGCCGTTGACGTAGAGGAACATCCCCTGGGTGTTCACGACGAAGGCGACATGGGTCCATTCCCCCAGCGACAGCCTGATGTGACTGTCGACATAGTCGGGGCCCTTCACGGTGAACAGCTGGACCCGCAGCCGCATGGCGTCCGGGTAGAGCCACAGGCCGAGGCCCCGGGCGTCGTCCTCGGCGACCGGCTTGTAGACGAGGCTGCGCCACTCGCCGGTGGGCGCCTCGGTGACCTGGACGAAGAACGCCAGGCTGAACCCGAACACCTGGCTGAGGACGAGTTGGGGCACGGCGGGGATGACGGCCCGGTCGCGCCCGCTGAGCGACAGCGCCTCCCCCTCGCGGCCGGGGACGATCCCGGCGGTCTCGTCCAGTTCGGCGGCGGGCCCTGCCCCGGTCGCGTCCGCGACCGTGCGGCCGTCCACGGTGTCGACGTCGAACGTCCAATGAGCGATCAGCACGGGGATCACCTCCAGCAAGGCGGATACTCCCGCACGGGAAGGTTTCAGTCGATGGGTAGAGGAAGATAGCCCGTCAGGTCCGCGCGCGCGCCACTGGCCCGGACCCGTCCGTCCGCGACCGCGTCGGCCCAGGCCAGCCGTCCCGTCGCCAGCGCGATCCAGGTCGCGGCGTCCATCTCCACCACATTCGGTGGTGTACCACGGGTATGGTGCGGGCCGTCGATGCACTGAACGGCGGCGTGTGGAGGGACCCGGACCTCCACCGAGCGGCCGGGCGCCGACTCGGCGAGCCGGTCGAGCAGGAACCGCACCGCCCCCTTGACCACCGGCCGGGATGGTTCCGTGCCCTCCGCCTCGGCGGCGAGGACGGTGTCCAGGGCCGCGCGACGGAGCGCGGCGGGCTCGTCCGCGCCGGTGTGCGGCGGCAGGCCGAGCGCGGCGCGCTGCTCGTTCAGGACGGCGGAGGTCAGCGGAGATCGCGGCATCGGGACCGACGCTACCCCGTCCGTCAGGGTGAACGCGGAGCCGGCGGCGGACGCGGGTGGGGGGCCGCTCCGGCACGGCCGGCCCGGACAGGCGGTAGAAATGGACCCCGGTGCCAGGCATGGGAGTGAGTTGAACGGGGAGCCGGGGACGCGCGTCCCCGGAGGACACGGAGGTTCGTGAGATGCCCGAGGCGCTGCCCCTGCAGCCGGGTGACCCGCGCAGGCTCGGCTCGTTCGAGATCACGGGCCGGCTCGGCGTCGGTGAGCAGGGCGCCGTCTTCCTCGGCAGGGACCCGGCCGGCGGCCACGTCGCCGTGAAGGTCCTGCACGTGCGGCTCAGCGGCGAGCCCGTCGCCCGGTCCCGGTTCGCCGGCGCGTTCACGTCCGCCCGGAAGGTCTCGGGGTTCTGCACGGCGGCGATCCTGGCCGCCGACGTGGAGGGCGACCGCCCCTACGTGGTGAGCGAGTGGGTGGACGGGCCGTCCCTCCAGCAGCTCGTGGACGAGGAGGGCGTGCGCGGCGGCGCCGTCGTCGAGCGCCTGGCGGTCGGTATGGCGGTCGCGCTCGCGGCCGTCCATCGTGCGGGTGCTCTTCATCACAACCTGAAGCCGGCGAACGTCCTGCTGGGGCGCAACGGCCCGCGGATGAGCGACTTCGGTATAGCGCACGCTCTGGAAGCGGTGAACGTCGCCTTCAGCGGCCACAACACCGAGGACCCGTCCTACAAGGCTCCGGAGCAGTTGAGCGGTCTGGGCATCGGCCCGGCCGCGGACGTGTTCGCCTGGGCGTCGACCCTGCTTTTCGCCGCCACGGGCAAGGCGCCGTTCGGCGAGGGCTCGCCATCCGAGGTGATGCAGCGCATCGTCTACGACGAGCCCGACCTGTCGGACGTCCCCGACGCCGTGCGGGAGGTGATGGCGGACGCCCTGTCCAAGGACCCGGCCGCCCGTCCCACGGCCCCGCGCATCCTTGAGCGGCTTCTTGGCTCGGACAGTCCGCTTCCTGCCCGCATGCCACCGTCGATGGTGGAAGAGGGACGCGCCTTGGCCGCCGGCCCTGCGGCAGGTCCCGGGGGCGCCCGGAAGGACGTCCCACCGGCGGCGCCGTTGCGTTCCCCCATGGGCGTCCCAGTACCACCTATGGGCGTCCCAGCGCCTCCCATGGGTCCTTCGGGCCCGGCCCACCCTCCCGCACCACCGATGCCTCCGCCGCTGCCCATGGCTCCTCAAGGGCCACCGGTACCTCCTCCTCCGGTCGCCCAGCCTGGGCCTTTCGGGCCACCAGGGCCGTCCGGTCCGCCTCGTCCGCCTCAGGAGGGGGCGTCGCCGTCCCTTCCCCTCCTCGGCAAGCTCTCGCGCACCCGCAAGGCCCGCCGCGACCCGGAGCCCGCACCCGAGCCGCCGCCCCTGGCCGACCTGGACCCGGCGGCCTTCGAGGCGACCGCGATGTTCGGCGCCGTCGGCCTGGACCGTCCGGCCGGCTCCGCCGGGCGGGAGGAGCACCCCCGGTCGGACGAGACCACGAGGTTCGATCCGGTCGCCGCCGACCCGACGGCCGCGTTCGACGCGGTGGCTCCGGACCCGACGGCGACGTTCGACGCGGTCGGCATGTACGACCACCCGCCCACCGGCGGCGACACGGCGGGGAACCTCATCCCCGGGCTCGGCCATGGGCGCGACGGCGGCGGGCATCGTTCCTCACCGCTGTCCTCCCTCGCGCGCATGCGCCGCCCCAGCAACCATGTGCTCGGGCTCGCCCTTTCGCTGTTCATCGGCGTCAGCGTCGGCATCGCCATCATCGCGCTGGTGCTGTGGCCCCAACTCAAGGGCGACGATGGGCCGCCCCCGGACAGCGCCAACGCGTCCAACAACCGTCCGGTGACAACGATCCCGTCGTCCTTTGCGGGCACCTGGAAGGGGACTGTGGTCAACACCAACCGCAATGTCTCCTTCCCAGTGGAGGTCACGTTCCAGACAGGCGGCACCACGGCCCAAGCGGTGTATCCGCGTGAGGGGTGCAACGGCACGCTCACATTGGCCAGGGGCACCGAAAGCGCGCTGAAGATGAACCTGGCCATCGGCAAGCCGTGCACGAGCGGGGTCGTCGAGATCACCCGCCAGCCGGACGGGACCCTGCAGTACACGTGGAGCAAGCCGGGCACGAAGCTCGCCTACGGCGGCCGGCTCAACCGCGACTGACCGGCGGACATAGGGCCTCATATCCGGCAATACAGTCAGTTTGTCGTCTCTTATCAGGACAGTTCCGCTAGGGTTCCCCTCGGTCGAGATCATCGGCCTTGTTGGCGGGGCCCGCCGCTCGCGGTCCCCCGGCAGAAGGAGAGGCCGTGCGGGCTGTCCACCGAAGGCTGCTGTTGGCCGGCGCGGTCGCGACGAGCCTCGCCGCCGCCGCGGCGCTCCCCGCGTTCGCCGGCGACTCCGCGTCCCTGGTGCGGGTGACGGCGGCCGAGGGCACCCCGGTGCCCGGCCAGTACATCGTCACGCTGAAGCCCGGAGCGTCCACCGACACCGCCGCGAAGAACGTCAGGGCGTCCGGCGTCAAGCGCTTCGACGGCGTGCTGAACGGCTTCGCCGCCAAGCTGACGGGCGACCAGCTGGACAAGCTGCGCCGCGACCACCGCGTCGCCGCGATCGAGCAGGACCAGGTCGTCCGGGCCACCACCACCCAGCGCTCACCGCTGCCCTGGGGCCTCGACCGGATCGACCAGCGGTCCAGGAAGCTCTCCAAGACCTACTCCTACACGTCGTCCGGCAGCGGCGTGAACGCCTACGTCATCGACACCGGCATCGACGTCCGGCACAAGGAGTTCGGTGGCCGCGCCTCCGTCGCCTGGACGGCGAGCAGGTTCGGCGGCAACGGAAGCGACTGCAACGGCCACGGCACCCACGTCGCGGGCATCATCGGGGCCAAGACCACGGGCGCCGCCAAGTCGGTGAAGCTACGGGCACTGCGCGTCCTCGACTGCAACGGCTCCGGCTCGATGTCGGACGTCGTCGCCGCCGTCCAGTGGCTGCGCACCCATGCCGCCAAGCCGGCCGTGGCGAACCTGTCCCTCGGCGGACCGAAGTCCTCGGCGCTCAACACCGCCGTGATGAACCTGTCCAAGTCCGGGGTGTTCGTGTCCGTGGCCGCAGGCAACGACAACAAGGACGCCTGCAACTTCTCCCCGTCCGGCGCCGGATGGGTCATGACGGTCGGCGCGACCACCGTTTACGACAACCGCGCCGCGTTCTCCAACTGGGGCAAGTGCGTCGACATCAACGCACCCGGTTACGGCATCTGGTCCACCTGGCCTGGCGGCGGCCTGAAGAAGGCCAGCGGAACGTCCATGGCCGCTCCCTACGTCAGCGGCGTGGCGGCCCTCTACCTGTCCACGCATAAGAAGGCGACTTTCCCGCAGGTGCAGAAGTGGCTGAACGACAACTCCACGCACAGTCTCAAGAAGCTGCGGTCGCAGCCCAATCGGCTGCTCTACAAGGGCAAGCTGTGAGTCCGGTCACGTAGGATGGCCCGGCTCCCAGCAAGGGAGCCGGGCTTCGCGCGTACGCGCCGTCCCACCGGGCCCTTGGGTCTACCCTTGGCGAGGCTGGACGGTTCTTTAGCTTTCATTGACCTTCGGGCCACCGGACCTCCGTACCTACGGCCATGACGAGAGGAGAACACGTGGAGACCCCCGCCTCCACATGTCGGCCCACCGCCCGCCGGCGAGGTGGACGACGCGCCGCCGCGGCTCTCGTGGCCATCGCCACGGCACTGCCGCTGCTCGGCACCGCGACTCCGTCGGCGGTGGCGGCACCCCCCGCGGCCGTCCCCATGGATCCGGGCGACAGCGCCAAGTTCGCCAAGCTGAACCGCCAGATCGCGCAGCTCGACAGGGAGTACGGCGGCGACCTCGCCAAGCTGCGGGACGCCCAGTACGCCGCCCAGAAGGCGCTGAGCAAGTCCAACGCCCTGCAGAAGGACCTCGTCGAGGCGCGCAACCTCGTCGCCCAGCTCGCGGCCACCCAGTACATGACCGGCGGCCAGGACCCGACCGTCACCTTCGTCACCGACGCGAACCCGACCGACCTCCTCAGCAACGCCACCCTGGTCAGCCACCTCGCGCAGAACAAGGCCGCGAAGGTCTCGCAGATCCAGAAGCTCGTCGACGACCAGCTCGCCGCCCGCAAGCAGGCGCAGCAGAAGATGACGGAGCTGAAGAAGGAACTGCAGGACCTCAAGAACCGCAAGGCCCAGATCAAGAACCTCGTGAAGAAGTACAAGCCCGAGTCGCCGAGCGTCGGCATGGGCGGCGTCACGCCCCGCATGCTGAAGGTGAAGAACACCCTCGACGTGGAGTTCGGGCCCTTCCCCACGATCGGCTGCGTCCGCCACACCGCCGACCCGCAAGACCACGGCACCGGCCACGCCTGTGACTTCATGGTCACCACCGGCGGCGCGATGGCCTCCGGCAGCGCCCAGTCACTCGGCGACCAGACCGCCCAGTACGCCATCTCCCACGCCAGCGCCCTCGGCATCAAGTACGTCATCTGGCGCCAGCGCATCTACGACATGCGCAGCCCCGGCTGGCGCACGATGGAGAACCGCGGCGGCGTAACCGCCAACCACTACGACCACGTCCACATCTCGGTCTTCTAGACGTATCTCGCTCTGAGCAGGGCCGCAGCTCACGAGATCTCCCGAGAGGGCACATCCAGGGCACTCGTGCCCGGAATCGTTCCCCAGGTGTCATCAATCGCCTTGCGCATCCTGTCCCGGCTGGACGGCATGAGGTGCGTGTAGGTCCGGAGCGTGAAACCGGGGTCAGCGTGCCCGAGGAACTCGGCGAGCGCCCGGATGTCTACGCCCTGCTCCAGCAGCACACTGGCGAAGTGATGCCGCAGCGCGTGGAACCCGTTGTCCCGAGTTGCCGGAACATCGGCGCGCACGAGGGCCGGTTTCCAGACGAAGCGGTTCCACTCGGTGCGATGGATTGCCGTCCCCTGCCGGGTCGTGAAGATCAGCCGAGCCGTCACCGGGTCACCGTCCGGCGTCTTCCACGGCAGAGTCACGGGCACGGGCGGGTAGTTGTCCGGCTGCATGTGCTCGGCCAGGAGCAGCCGCAGCGACTCCGGTAGTGGGATGTCGCGTTCCTTGCCGCCCTTGGGCAGAGCGAACACCTTGCGCCGGCCCTTGAAAATCTTGATCTGCCGTCGAACGTGCACGACCCGGCGAAGGAAGTCGACGTCTTCCTCGGCCAGGCCGAACGCCTCACCTTGCCGAAGTCCGAGCCGTGCCCCAACTGCCACCATCACCGCGTATCGCTCAGTGATGGCGCTACCGACCGCCGCCGCCCGTTCGACCGGCCACGGTTCGAACTTCCGCCCGTCCCGCCTGGGCGCACGCACCGACGAGGCGCGGCACGGGTTCTTGATGATCACGCCGTCGTCTATGGCCGCGTTGAAGACCGTGGACACGTGCGCGAGGATCACGCGGACGTAGTTCGGCGCGATCACCTGCTGACGTCCCCGCAGCCACGCTTGCATCAGGGACGGCCGCTTGGACAGCACGCCGAGCTGCTTGTCTCCGAGGTCCGGATAGACGTGCAGGCGTAGCCGCTGCTCGATGGCGTCGCGGGTCCCTTCGTCGAAGGTCTGGGCGGCAAGCCACTGCTCGGCGTACTCCCGGAAGGTGATCTTCCCGGCGTTCGGGTCGACGTACATCCCGGAATCGAGGTCCGCTTTGACTTTGGCGTCGAAGGCATCAGCGCACGTGTTCGGGTCCTTGCCCGCCTTCTTTGCGAAGTTGCGCTTGCACTGCTTACCGTTCTCGTCACGCCAGCGGACTTGCCAGCGATCTCCCTTGCCGTGATCCGCGCTGGGGAACTGCTTGTGTTCACGGCATCGAGGCATCGCCTTGCCCTGCTCGTCGCCACGAGGCTTGGCCGTGTGCCACCGGTCGTAGACGGCCATTACGCGGCCTCCTGCTGCTGGCGGAACCAGTCGAGGACATCGGCGGGCAGGTAGCGGAGATGACGCCCCACCTTGGCCGCTTTGGGTCCAGTGCCGAGGTAGCGCCACTGATGGAGCGTGGCCACCGGGACGCCGAGGAAACGAGACACCTCCTGTGGAGTCCATGTTCGGTCGACCGGCAGGTTCACTACCTCGGTGCTTGGCGCCCTGTTCACGCTGCCTCCGCAGTTGCCGAAAGTTCTGGGGTGGGGTTGTGGGTCGCGGCGTCGAGCTGGCGGCGCCGTTGGATGCGTTCGTTGATCAGCAGGAGAAGCCGTTGCTCGGCCGGTTTCACGTCCGGGTCGCCAGGCCCCGCCCGTTCCCAGACGTGGACGGCCTTCGGATCAGCCGGATTCGACACGGGGACGCCAGCCTCAGCGAGCCGGGAGAGGACCCAGGCTTTGCGGTCGGCTTTGTGGTCGGCGAGGGTCTTGCCGGACCATTTGCGGGAGACAAGGACGCGGCGGCCGCCGTAGCCGAGGTGCTCGCGTCGGTGTGCCTTGCCCTTGCAGTAGCCCGGCGTCATGCCCTTGCGCGCGTTCTTGGGCTGTACGCCGTAGCGCAGCCAGTTCGCGCACGTCGGCGAGCAGGGTTCGTAGCGGAGTGTTTCGGCCATCCGGTCGACGTGTTCGCGCTGCGCGCCAGTGTCGGCGTTGTGGCATTCGGCGACGCCCTTGACGAGGTACTTGGTCAGGTAGCCGATGCAGCGCCGCGAGTCGGGAGAGTCGGCCAGGACGCCTTGCGCGTCGATCTGCCGCCCGAACCTGACCACGTGGAGCGGTTCGGCGTCGTCGTCCTGGCCGAGGGCATCCAGCGCTTCATCCCAGGTGGGGAGGACTTCACCGGTGGCGGGGTCGAGGTAGCCGCCGCCGTCCTCGCCCGCGATGTCGTCCCAGACGGGGAGGTGTTCGCCGTCGAAGACGACGCGGTCGGTCGGGGGCCACCACACTTGGTGGTAGGTGGCCGCCACCACTTGCCGCAGTTCAGCGCGGGAGATGGTTCCGCGTATGGCCATGTGCAGGTGCGGTGCGAGACGGCGTTGCGGTTCGACGGCGGCGAAGTACTGGACGTCGTAGCCGACGAACCGGCGCAGGTTCTGCACGAACCGGTCGACGAGCTTGGAGAAGTGCAGGGCGTCACGGGCAGCCCGCGTGTAGTCGTAGGACTCGGGGTCGACCGGCGTACCGTCACCGCGCACCCGCCCGTAGGAGTCGAGCGTCAACGTCAGGAACAGCGAGGGCCGGAAGGTCTTCCCGTCCCGACCCCAGAACACCTTGCCGACCGTGCGGGAGTCGACCGGACGACGAGGAAGGTCGGGCGCATCTTGGCGCCGTCGAGTCGACCGGGTGCGCCGGCCCCTTGTCTCCTCACCGGTCTTGAGGGAACCGCGGACCCCGGTCCGTTCAAGCTCGTTGTCCAAGTCGCGGATCACCGCGTCCCAGAACGAGGCGTCTTCCCCTTCCGCCGCGCCGTCCTCGGCCGCGCGGTCACGGGCTGCCGCAGCGTGCGCCCGCAGTTCCATCCACGCTCGTTGTTCGGCGTCGGGGTCGGCGCGCGTGATGACCGGTTCCTCGGTCAGGTGCCAGCCCTGGCGACACTGCACGGCCCGGAGCTTGCGCTTGCGCTCAGCGCACGACGGGCAGACCGAGGCGAGCGTGTGACCGCACGGCACGTAGACCATTTCCGCCGCGCCCGTGTTCAGGTCGACCCGCCGCATGGGGACCGGCCGGACGCAGACACCGTGTTCGACCGCGACCGCTTCCAACACGCCCCGCGCCAGCGGAGCCAGCGTCTTGACGACCGGCTCCGGGCCGGGTTCGGGTGCCGGCGAGGGCGGAGTGTCGTCGGAGGTGTCGTCGAGGGTGGGTTGCCTCACGCCGCCTCCACATCGGGCACGCCGTAGGCGACCATGTCGCGTATGTCGGAGTCGGAGACATAGGCCGCCCGGACCCGCACCGGATCAGGCGAAGTCTCCAGTCGGACGAACCCGACGCCCGCGCCGATCTCGGGGACGGAGGAGATCTGGTCGGCAAGGGCGCCACGGTCGCGGGCACCGTCGCCGAGCACCATGTCCACCTGCTCGTCTTCATCCAGGCGCAGGGCGATGCGGTCGGGGAACAGGTTGCGCAGGTTGTTGACCTCTTTGCGTGCGTCCTGCTGCGCCCCGATCACGCAGTACCCCACCGAACGCCCCTGACTGGTGAGCACGGCAAGCGCCGACTCGGCCCGCTTTCTCAGGTCCCGTTCGGGGCAGTAGGCGGTCAGGAACGCCAGCTCATCGACCACGATGACCCGGAACGGGTGCTCATGCGAGGGCGTGAACGACCGTGTGACACCGGCGAACTGTTCGGCGCGGGCGTTCATGTCCTCGGCCGCCGCTTCGAGGAGTTCGACCATGCCGCCCTTGGGGTCATCGCTGTACCGCCCGTACCGCTCGAACAGCGGACGCCCGAAGGACAGCTCCATCCGTTTGGGGTCGACCGCCCACACCTCCACCAGCCCCGCGAGCATCAGCGGCAGCACCGCGCGAATGGTCGACCAGATGACCGAGCCCTTGCCGGCCCCCGTCGCCCCCGCGATCAACACGTGCGTGCCGAGGAGCCGCAGCCGCCATGGCGACCCGTCCTCGCACCGTCCGATCACCACGCCGGACAGGTCGACGTCGGAGCCGTCCGGGACGGGCAGGGCGGGGATGGGGACGGCGAGGGCGTCGCGGCGGACGAATTCCAGCCAGATGCGGCCTGGACGGTCCCCGTCGCGGACTCGGACGAGGGTTGCGCCGAAGCCGTGCGCGAGGTTGACCGCGACCCGTTCCCACGCGTCCGGGGCCTGCCCTTTGAGCATGCGGACGAGCACCCGATCCGAGGTAGGGCCGCAGCGGGCCTTGACGAGGGAGGGCAGGTACTCCCGGCCCTTGTGGACCTTGGTCAGGCCAGCGGTGACCAGGACGGGTTGCCAGTCGCGCCGGTAGACCGCGACGAGCCGCCACCGGGCACGGGCGGGACGGGCGATCCAGCGGACGAAGGACCGGCGGTCCACCACCGCCCACACACCTAGCGCCACGGCGACGAGGGCCAGGACCAGGACGGGGACGAGCCAGCCGAAGCGGTAGCCGAGCCAGCCCAGGGCGGACAGGACGGAGACGGGGACGATGTTGCGGACCAGGAACATGATCGTCCGGACGAGGGCGCGGACGGTGTTGACGATGAGCACCAGGCCCTCGGGCATGTGCCACACCGGAGGCGCCCACTTCGGGGCGGCGAACGGGTCACGCTGCGCCTCTACCGCGACGTTGTCACCGGGGCGCAGTTTGCGGAACTCCCAGGCCATAACCTGGACACCTCTTCTCTTTCAAAGCTGTGGGAGAGCGAGAGAAGCGGGGCGGCCGGAGGTACCAGCTCCAGCCGCCCCACCCGCTTTCAGGCCGCCGTGTCTTCGGCGGGCACGCCCTGGGGGTTGTTGAGGGCGTGGAGCCGTTCCACCTCGGCCGCGTACGCCGCGAACGACTCGGCGAGCTTGCGCGCGACCCGGACGTCTTCGGCGGTCGGTGACGTGGCCCTGGTCGGAGCGATGGTCACGTGGGCGTAGCTGTGCGTGATGGAGATCTGCGCCCGGTTCTTGCCGCGCGGGTACAGCACCGACACCCGCTCGTCCGGGTGCATGCTCACCGACGTCAGCGCCGTCCCGTCCGGCTCGACCTGAACCGTGGTGTAGCTGTAAGCACCCATCAGGCAGCCGCTCCCTTCCCGGACGAGCGGGCCGAGGAGGACCGGCCCAGCGAGGGGCGGCGGCCGGACCGGTACAGCCGCTCCACCTCCACCGCGTACGCCGCCGCCTGCTCGGCCAGCCGCCGCGCGAACTCCACGTCCCCGGCGTTCAGCCGCTCGGGAAGGGTGAGGGTCACCAGCACCCGCCCCGCCGAGACGGTGAACAGCGGCGTACGCGCCCGGAACGCCCGGAACTCGGTCGAGGCCGCGCCGTCGATGGGCAGCGACAGCGCCGACATGCGCCCGCCCGCCATCACGCGGCCTCCTTGCCCGCCGCGCTGTCCTTGCCCGAGCGGTTCGCGCCGCCCTTGAAGTTGGCCGGACGGACAGCGCTCGCCTTCAGGGAGTAGGCCAGCCGTCCGGTACCGGAGTTGACGTACGGCGTCACCATCAGCCCGTCGAACTCCACCGGCACGAACGGGAACCCCGCCGGAGCCTCCGGCACCAAAGGCTGCACCGGCGCCGACAGCTTCACCTTGAACGTGCCCTTGGACTCGGGGTCGGCGTCCAGCACCTCCACCGCCCACACCAGTTCCCCGGAGTCCTTGTCCCGCGCCTGCACGAAGTTCTCACGGGTCGACCGGTCGAAGTCCCGCACCGCCTCCACCCCGCCCTTCACGAACGCCCCGAACGGGAACACGTCCCCGAACGCCACCTTGAACGGACCCTGCACCGCCATCGCGGATCACTCCTGTCGATCGATCTTCCTGACGACAACTCGGTTTGTCGAGTTGCTGTATCGACAGACTATGTGAGGGCGAGCGATTTACAAGGGGGTGTAAGTCGACTTATCGAGTGATCTGAATCACAGTCCGTAGGACTCTTCGAGCACGTGCAGTGACCCCGGGAGGGCGGCCTCCACGACCAGGACCGTGCGGCCGGTGGAGTCGACTACCGATCCCAGCACCGACAGCACGGGCTCGCCCTCCACCAGGTCGAGGGACCGGCGCTCTTGGTCGGTGGCACGTCGAGCACGAAGGCGCTCATCGACGCGCACCAAGCGGTCCTTGGCGTGCGCGGTCAAGAGCTGGCGGACCGGAACCGTCAACAGCCCATCTTGGTCCAGGCCCGAGGCCCGCGCGACATCCAGCGGAGTCCACAGCGAGACGAGCTCACTGGCGATGGAGTCGTACAGCCCCACGTATCGCCGCAGGTGGACAGGTGCCGACTCGGCCAGTCCGAGGAGCATCGCCACCGCGTTCGGAGCAGGTACGCGGCTGACCTCCACCAACATGACCGACGAGGCGGTTTCCTGTCGATCCAGGACGGCCAGACCGGGCCGGCTGCTACGCGCCCCAGACGAGGGAGCGGCCTTAACGAAGGTGCCCCGCCCGTGTTCACGATGCAGTTCGCCCAAGAGCTGCATCTCATTCAAGGCACGAACCACCGTGGGACGCGCCGCCCCGAACTCCCGCCCAAGCGCCGACTCGGAGGGTATCCGCGCGTTGACGGGATAGGTCCCGTCCTTGATCCGAGCGCGAAGCGTCTCCATGATCTGGACGTACTTCGGAGCGTACGAAGCGTGATCTGACACGATGTCCTGCCAACAGCTCGACAATACGAGTACCCCCAGGAAACCAGACGTCACCGGCGCTGTCACGACATCACTGGTTCCCGAGCAGGCAGTTCCTCGCCCAACCACCTCAGCAGCGCCCACCAGGGCCCACGCCCGCCCTCACGCACCGCCCGCCCAACCCAGTCCAGAGGTCACCCCGATCCGGGAAGCCCAAGGAACGACTGAACCCCCGGCGAGACTCGCAGCGATCAACTGCGGTACGCCGGGGGCTCAGCTCAACCCTTGATGACGCAGGCCCGAGCAATCCACTGGACGAGGTCTCCACACGAAAGGCCGTGCGGCTATTCGGGCCTTGGATTCTCCTGAACGGCCGTGAGACTTGTGGTGCCTGGGGCCGCGGAGTGACTTTGACGCCGGGTTGAGTTGGTTGCCGCCCGCCCCGCGGGCGATTGAGGAACCCCACCAGGCCGGGGGAACCGGCGGGAAGCGCTCCGCAGGGCGGGGGCCGTCTACGGGACGGCGGTCGGGCGGGTGGGCCTGTCAACGTGCGGGAGACCTCCCACTACCGGACGGCCGACCGTCCGCGCGGCGGAGAGCATGAACGCGTGATCGACGGCGATGCGCGCCCAGACGAACTTCCCTTCGCCCAGGCTGCACCATCCCCAGCCGCCGGACGCGAACGCCTGAACGATGATCAGGCCGCGCCCGCACTCGGCGCCGTCGACTGGTGTTTGCAGCGCGGGGCGTCCAGGGTGCCCGTCCCACACGCATAGCTCTATGCCAGCGTCGATCCGGCTCACCCAAGCGCGGATCGTGGTGCCCTTGCAGAGCGTTGCGGCGTTGGCCGCAAGCTCACCCATGATCTGGCAGGCGTCGCTCGCGTAGGCAGCGAGTCCCCATCCCTCCAGGGCTTCGCGCACCAGAGCACGGCTCAGATACACGCTTTCGGGACCGGCTTTCGTGAGCGTCTGCACGCGCAGATGCGCCGACTTGTCCATCAGAGCCGTTGCGGTCATCGAAGGTCGCCTTCCCCGCCGGCGACCGGGCCCGCCAGCATGCCCGCCAGCACCGCCGGAGCCGACTCGACGTCGTCGACCGGCGCCACCCGCTCACCGGAGTCAGCGCGAACAAACCACCACACCCCGCCGAGCCGCTCACACCCCACGGGCACCGACCGCGCACGGTCCGCGCCGCTCACCACCAACAACAGCGGCGGCCTTCCCGCCTGGCTCGCCAACCCACACGACAACGGCTCCCCGCCCCGCACGATCACCGCGTCCAAGGCCGCCAAGTGCAACCGACGCGCGCCAACCGCGTGATTGAGCCGACCAACGGGCCCACCGTCATCGACGGCGCCCGATCTCATTGGGCCAGTGACCACACTGGCCTTTCCCGTGTCACCCGCCATGACAACGCCTCCCTCTCCATGTAATTCGGATACGGCGACATGGGGTCTTGTCGTCACCCTGACTCGCGGCCCGCGCGAGAGCCGAACCGGATGACGACCGCCCGCGGCATGCCGCCGGACTCGCCGCCTTACGCCACCTCGGCGCGGCTCACCCCGCCGCACTCAGTGCAGTTCTCCCGCCGTCGTTCCGGCCCGCGTCCGATGCCACCTCGCGCGACCAGCAGGTCAAGCCGGGACGACACCCAGGACCAGCCACGCCCCATGCACGAACCGCAGGGGGTCTCACGAGTCGGCTCGGTCTCTCCGGGACGAGGGATCACCAGTCATGCCTCCTGAAGCCGCATGATCAACTGTGGTCGGATGCCGTACGGTGTTGCTTGTCATAGAGGCAACCAGTCATCACGTTCTGTCAGCACCGCTAACCAGCCCCTTTCCCGCCCCCAACCCGCCCCTTTCGCCCTCTGTGAGGCAAGGCCGGATGCCCGACGCGATCCCCAACGTGCAACTCACCGCTTGGCGTGAGGCGAGGTACTCGACTCGCGCGGATATGGCCGAGGCCGTCAACCGCACATCCACGGCGATCGCGAAGGGGTTGGTCTGCGACGAGGAGCGGCTTCGCCGTTGGGAACGGGGAGAAGTGCGCTGGCCGCATCCTCCCTACCGGAAAGCACTCCAAGAGTTGACCGGCCGGACGGCTGAGGAACTCGGCTTCGTCCCACCCGCGAAGCAGAAGGAGCGCAGCCGTTCGCGCACGGAACTCGCGCCCTCCTCGCCCGCAGAGGCAGATCCCGACCACTTCGAGACGGCCGAGTTGGCGCATACGGCCGAACTCGCTCGCCTCACGCAGTGGGTAACCACGAGCGGCACCAACGAAGAGGCCATTGCACGGCTCGCAAGATCAACAGGGTCCCTTGCGGCATCCCACACCCAGGTTCCGGCGAGAAGACTGCTCCGCGAAGTGGTCCAACTGCATCGCCGTACGCAGGAACTCTTGGAACGTGGACGTCACCGGCCCCGCCACGTGCGAGAACTACTCAGGATCGATGCCGACCTTCTAGCCCACGCCGCCGTGATCTTCGGAGACGTCAATCTCGACCACGCCGCCGAGGAGTACGCCGCAGCCGCGCTCATCCTGGCCCAGGAGGCAGGAGCCAACGAGTCCCTCGCCTGGTACGCCCAGGCCAAGACGGCACGCTGGCAGAACCGATTCATCGAGGCAGCCGACCTTGCCCGGCAAGGCTTCGAGGCCAGTGCGCCCAACCCGATGAAGACACAACTCGCCTGGTACGAGGCGAACGCCGCCGCTCTCCTTGGAGACAAGACCAGGGCACGCGAGGCGGTGAACCGTGCCGAGCGATCCGCCGAGGCCGGCCACGACACCCCCTCTGATCTCTCGGTGTGGTCCTTCCCGACCGAGCGCCAAGCCCTGTTCTCCCTGTCGGTGGCCACCCGAACCGGTGATCTGGACGGCGCGCTACAAGCAGCCGAGATGGCGGACAGCGCATGGGCAGCGGGCGCCCCGGTCGCTCCCGCGAACTGGGCTCAGATACGTGTCGGCACCGGAGTCGCCCACCTGCTGAAGGGCGACCTGGACGGCACCGCCGAGGAACTGACCAAGCTTCTAACACTGGACCCCGGAATGCGGCTTGCGACCGTCACCCGCTACCTCGGCGACCTGGACCGCCAACTTGGTCGAGCACGCTTCCAGCACAGCCCGCTCGCTGCGCAGCTCAGACAGCAAATCCGTGACTTCAACGCCGCCGCCCTGACCGACGACGCAGATATGGAGAGCCCATGAGTCCGCTGCCTGCGCAGATGACTGACCGCTGGCGGAACCGCGAGGAACCCGGACCAGGCCAAGGCACGGTCTATTGGCACATCCTCATGAGCGGCCATCCCGAAGCGCAGGAACTCGCGCAGACGGCTCAAGAGCGGCTCGCCCCCTTCTCCGGCCTGCACTTGACCCCCGCTGCGTGGCTACACGTGACCACCCACGTCGCCGGCCCCTCCGACGAGATCACCGACGACCAGCAACAAGACATGCTCGCCATCGCAAGAGGTCTCCTCAGCAAGACCCCGCCCGTCGAGGCGACGCTAGGCCGGATCCTGTACCACCCCGAAGCCATCGCCGTCGCCGTCCATCCCGTGGGACCCTTGACCCAGATCCGCGAAGCCGTCCAGGCAGCCACCCTCAAAGTGACCGGCAGCGAAGGAACGCCCGAAGGCCGAGCCACGTGGGCCCCGCACATGACGATCGCCTACAGCGAGACGGACCAGCCAGCCGAGCCGATCATCACCGCACTTGGCCGAGAGCTTCCAGCACGCCAAGTCACCATCGACACCGTCACCCTGGTCGTGCAACGCGGAGCCGAACGACTCTGGGACTGGCACCCCGTAGGACAAGCCCACCTACTCGGCCATCCCTGACCGGCCCACGTCCGTCCGCGCGGGACACAACCCTTGATCATTGCCGAATTAGGCTGTTTGAGATCAAGGGGCGGCGGCGCTCAGGCCGCTGCGCGGCCCCGCGCCAGGCCGCCCGGAGCGTGCGGCGTGGGCGCCGGTCACCGGACGGCCGCGCCG
>NZ_JBFARO010000108.1:0-26998 GCF_040677125.1 Actinomadura sp. NPDC049382 | reverse complement strand
GCGGGCGGCTGAGCCGGCTGCGCGGCGCGGTGCGGCGCGGCGGCCGCGCGGGCTGGCCCCGCACCCTGCTGGCCGTCGCCGCCGGCCTCGCCATGTGGCTGGCGTTCCCGCCGCTCGACCTCACCCCGCTCGCCCCCGCCGGCGTCGCGCTGCTCACCCTCGTGCTGCGGGGCCTGCCGGCCCGCACCTGCGCCTGGATCGCCTTCGTCGCCGGCGCCGCGTTCTTCCTGCCCGTCCTGGAGGGCATCTCCGCGATCGGCCCGGACGGCTGGATCGTGCTCAGCCTCGTCCAGGCGCTCTACTTCCTGCCGCTGGGCGCGGGCATCGCGGTCGTGACCCGGCTGCCCGCCTGGCCGCTGTGGACGGCCGCGCTGTGGGTCGGCGAGGAGCTGATCCGCGGCCGGGTCCCGTTCGGCGGGTTCCCGTGGGCGCGGCTGGCCTTCAGCCAGACCGCCACGCCCCTCACCCCGTACGCGTCCTACGGCGGCGCGCCCCTGGTGACGTTCGTGACGGCCCTGATCGGCGGGCTGCTCGCCTACGCCGCCGTCGCCGCGCACCGCGCCCGCGCCGCCCGCCGCGCCGCCGCCCCCGCCGAGGGGGAGGAGCGCCCGCCGTCGCCGCGCCGGGCGCTGGTCCCGGCCGCGGCCTCCCTCGCGCTGATCGCCGCGCTCGCCGGCGGCGGCCTGCTGATCCCCACCCCCGCCTCGGGGCGCCCCGTCACCGTCGCGGTGATCCAGGGCAACGTCCCGCGCCTCGGCCTGGACTTCCTCGGCCAGCGCAAGGCCGTCCTGAACAACCACGTCAAGGCCACCCACGAGCTGGCCGCCCGGGTCCGCGCCGGCGAGCTGCCCCGCCCCGAACTGGTGGTGTGGCCCGAGAACGCCAGCGACCTGGACCCCTACGCCGAACCCGACGCCTACACCGCCATCGACGGCGCGGTGAAGGACGTCGGCGTCCCCGTCCTGGTCGGCGCCCTCACCGACACCCCCGACGGCGAGAAGGTCGAGAACCGCGGCATCGTCTGGGACCCGCGCAGCGGCCCCGGCGACTACTACGTCAAGCGGCACCCCGTCCCGTTCGGGGAGTACCTGCCGTTCCGCGACGTCCTCACCAAGCTGATCACCCGGTTCGAGCGGATCCCCCGCGACTTCGCCAAGGGCACCCGCTCGGGCGTCATGCGGCTCGGCCCGGTCACCGTCGGCGATGTCATCTGCTTCGAGGTCGCCTACGACACCGAGGTCCGGGACGTGGCGGCGGGCAACCTGCTGGTCGTGCAGACCAACAACGCCACCTACGGCCGCACCACCCTGCCGCCGCAGCAGATCGCGATGTCCCGGCTGCGCGCGGTCGAACATGGCCGTACGATCTTGGTTGCCGCGACCAGCGGGATCAGCGCGATCGTCGCCCCGGACGGCCGGATGCTCGACGAGTCACGCGAGTTCGTCCCCGACATCCAGGTCAGGACCGTCCCGGCGCGCACCGCGCGGACGCTCGCGGACCGGGTCGGCGCGGCGCCGGAGTGGGCGCTGGCGGCGCTCGGGCTCGGCGCCGTCCTCGCGGCGGCATGGACAGCCAGGAAGAACGAGGGGAATTGACACCGATGGAGATCCCAGCCGCCCTGGGCCGGGTGCTCGTGATCATCCCGACCTACAACGAGCGGGACAACATCGAGCGCATCGCCGGCCGGGTCCGCGCGGCCGTCCCGTCGGTGGACGTCCTGGTGGTCGACGACGCCAGCCCCGACGGCACCGGCGAGGTCGCCGACGCGATGGCCGCGGCCGACGAGCAGATCCAGGTGCTGCACCGCGAGGGCAAGGACGGCCTCGGCCCCGCCTACATCGCCGGGTTCCGGTGGGCCGCCGAGCACGGCTACGACGTCATGGTGGAGATGGACGCCGACGGCTCCCACCAGCCCGAGGAGCTGCCGCGGCTGCTGGCCGCGCTGGAGGACGCCGACCTGGTCATCGGCGCCCGCTGGGTCCCCGGCGGCAAGGTGCGCAACTGGCCGAAGCGGCGCGAGGCGCTGTCGCGCGGCGCCAACACCTACGCCCGCCTCATGCTCGGCATCCCCCTGCACGACGCGACCGCCGGCTACCGCGCGTTCCGCGCCGCGACGCTGGCCAAGATCGGGCTGGACGAGGTCGACTCGCGCGGCTACTGCTTCCAGATCGACCTGGCGCTGCGGGCCGTGCGGCAGGGGCTGCGCGTGGTGGAGGTGCCGATCACGTTCGTCGAGCGCGAGCACGGCACCAGCAAGATGAGCCGGGACGTGATGGCCGAGGCGGCGCTGCGCATCACCCAGTGGGGCATGTCCGACCGCGTCGGCAAGATCCGCCCGCCGCGCTGAACCCGTCCCGCGCGGGAAACGTTCGGGCCCGTCCCGGCGTTGTTCTAGGGGAGAGGGACACCCCGAACCGAAGATGAGGCCATGCCGCTGCTGCTGATCGTCCTGGGAATCCTGGCCGTGCCCGTGCTGGAGATCCTCGTGATCCTCCAGGTCGGCGCCGCGATCGGCGGCTGGGCCACGGCCGGGCTGCTGGTCGCCGAGGCCGTGCTCGGCGCGTGGCTCGTCCGGCGGGAGGGCCGCCGCGCCTGGGGCGCCCTGAACGACACCCTGCGCAGCGGCGTCCTGCAGGACCGCGAACTCGGCGACGCCGCGCTGGTCATGGCCGGTGGCATGCTGCTGCTGTTCCCCGGCTTCCTCACCGACGTGCCCGGGCTGCTGCTCGTGCTGCCGTTCACCCGCCCCCTCGCCCGCCGGGCCCTGTCCCGGTTCGCCGAGCGGCGGATGCGGGCGGCCGAGGAGCGCGCCGCCACGGTGTTCCCGCCCGGCCTCGGCGGCACCGGCTTCGACCCGTTCGGCCGCGGTCCGGGGCCCGAGCGCGTGGAGACCCCGCCGGGACCGGTGGTCCGCGGCGAGGTCATCCACGAGGACGGCGCCCGGGAGCAGGGCGTGCGCGAGGACGACGACACGGCGTCCCGCGCCTGACCGCGGCCCTGCTTGACCGCGGCCCTGCTTGACCGCGGCCCTGCTTGACCGCGGCGCTGCTTGACCGCGGAGCTGCTTGACCGCGGCGCTGCTCAGGCGTCCCGCAGCGCGAACAGCGCCCAGCCCGCCAGCAGCGCCGCCGCCGCGTAGCAGGCCAGCACGCCGAGGCCCGCCCACGGTCTGATCGGCAGCCGGTCAAGCCCGCGCGTCGCCTGCACCGCCAGGCCCGCCGTCATGGGCGCGGCCTTCTCCAGCCGCTCCTGCCAGGTGTCGCTCGCGGTGAGCCGGGTGAGGACCGGCACGATCCACAGCAGCGCCAGCACCGCGGTGATCGCCGCCGCCGGCTCGCGCAGCGCCGTCCCCGCCCCGAGCGACAGCAGCGCCACCAGGACCAGGTACAGCACCGTGCCGGCCGCGGCCCGCGCCGTCGGCCCGTCCAGCGGGGACAGCGGCGGATACCCGTTCGCCTCCGTGAACCCGTTCCCGGGCAGCAGGCCACGCCCCGCCGCCAGCGACGCCAGCACCCCGGCCGTCCCGGCGGCGGCCACCGCGCCCGCGACCACGGCGGCCTTGGCGGCCAGCACCGCGGCCCGCCGCGGCACCGCCGCCAGCGTCGCCGCGATCGTCCCGGTGGCGTACTCGCCGCCGACCGCGAGGACCCCGAGCACCACCGCCGCGACCTGCCCGATCTGGACGCCCGACAGCGCCAGCTTGGGCGTGTCCTCCATGCAGCCGGCGGGGCTGGTGCAGTGCGAGGTGTCGACCGACCCCGTCACGGCGGCGCCCACGGCCGCCGTGAGGCCCGCCAGCGCCAGCAGCATCCACCAGGTGCTCGGCAGCGTCCGCAGCTTCGTCCACTCCGCGTGCACCGCCCTCATGCGTCCCGCCGCCTCAGCAGCCACGCCGCGAGCGCCAGCGCCGCAGCCGTGTACGCGCACAGCACCCCGAACCCGGCCCACGGCGCGATCGCCCGGTCGAACCGCGTGACGGTCTGCTGGATCGCGAACCCGGCCGCCGGGGTGGCCCGCTCCAGCCACCGCGCCGCCGACAGCGGCAGCGCCGTCGCGACGATCTGCGGGACGAGCAGGAGCAGCAGCACGAGCGTGATCGCGGGCGCGCTGCGCCGCACGATCACCGCGACCGCCAGCGAGAACACCGCGATCACCGCGAGCAGCGCCGCCGTGCCGAGGACCGCCCGCAGCACCGCGCCGTCCGACAGGGGCGGCGGCGCCAGGCCGTGCGAGCGCAGGACCGGCCCGGCCGGCAGCACCGCGCCGAACGCCGCGACCAGCCCGGCCGCCAGCGCCGCCAGGCCCACCACCAGCGCCTTGGCCGCCAGCACCCGGCCGCGCCGGGGGCTCGCCGCGAACGTCGTGCGCAGCATCCCGCGCCGGTACTCGGCAGTCATGAACAGCACCGCGAGCGCGACGATCGCCGCCTGCCCGACCAGGACGCCGGTGAGGGTGGTCTTGGTGATGTCGTCGGCGAACAGGTCGGGGCCGATGTCGCCCGTCCCCTTCAGCGTGAACGCCCCGCCGGTCTGGGTGCGCCCGTCCGCGTCCGGGTCGGCGGCGGGCCCGCCCGGCGCCCCCCGGTCCCGCCAGGACGCCCCCGGCGCCGCCGGAGACACCGCCACGTGGTCGAACGTCGCCCGGGTGGCGCCCGGCGCCCCGGACACGCTCTCGCCGCCGAACTGGCGCCGCACCTCCACCTGGTCGGGGACGGCCACGACCATCCCCGCCAGCGCCTGCCGCGGCAGCCCCTCCAGCCGCACCGAGCCGACCCGGTGCCAGGAGCGCCCGTCCGCCGAGTCGTAGCCCGTCACCGTCGCGCCGGAGCGGGCCAGCTTCAACCAGCGCGGCGCCACGGCCGTTCCTCCGCCCGCGCCGCCGCCCTCGTACCCGGTCTGCAACCGGACGCCGTGGCCCGGCGTCACCACCAGCGCCGCGTAAGGGGTGCCGCGCTCGGCGCTGCCCCGGATCATCAGCCCGGCCTTCGCCCAGGCGCCGCCGCCCTCCTGCGCGGCGACCCGCGCGACGACCGCGCCGTCCCCGGCGAGGGGCAGGTAGGTGAAGTGGCCCAGGTCGAACGTGCCGGACGAGTGCTCGGCCGCCGGCCCGCCGCCCGGCCCGCCCGACCCGGTCGACTCGCTGCCCGCCGCCGACAGCAGCGCCACCAGCACCGTCAGCAGCACCGCCGCCGGCAGCGTCAGCATCCACCGGGGGACGGTCCGCAGCTTGGTCCACTCCGCCAGCAGCAGCCGCCCGAACCCGTCGCGCGCCTCCGCCCGCACGGTGCTGCGGTACACCGTGCCCGCCTCGGGCGCCGGGGCACTCACTGCGCCTCCCGCCCGGTCAGGGCCTGGAACTCCACCGCGTCCCGCGTCAGCTCCATGTACGCCTCCTCCAGCGACGCCCGGTGCTCGGAGATCCCGCTGAACCCCACCCCGGCGCCGGTCAGCAGCGCGACGATCCGCTCGGCGGGCAGGCCCGCGACCGTCACCGCGTCCCGCCCCGCCGCCGCCACGGTGGCGCCCGCGCGGGCCAGCACCGTCATCGCCTCCTGCCGCTCGGCGGTGCGCAGCTCCACCCGCCCGCCGGACGCCGCCGCCAGCAGGTCGGCGACGCTGGTGTCGGCGATCAGCCGGCCCCGCCCGATCACCACCAGGTGGTCGGCGCCGCCCTCCAGCTCGCTCATCAGGTGGCTGGACACCAGCACCGCCCGCCCCTCGGCGGCCAGCGACCGCAGCAGCCCCCGGATCCAGGTGATCCCCTCGGGGTCCAGGCCGTTCACCGGCTCGTCGAACATCAGCGCCGGCGGGTCCCCGAGCAGCGCGGCGGCGATCCCCAGCCGCTGCCGCATGCCGAGCGAGAACCCGCCCGCCCGGCGCCGCGCCGCGCCGCCCAGCCCGGCCAGCTCGATCACCTCGTCCACCCGCCGCGCCGGCAGCCCGTTGGCGTGCGCCAGCCAGCGCAGATGGTCGCGGGCCCGCCGCGACGGGTGCACCGCCGCCGCGTCCAGCATCGCCCCGAGGCGGCACAGCGGCGTCCGCAGCGACCGGTACGGCCTGCCGCCGACGAGCGCCGCGCCGGCGTCCGGCCGGTCCAGCCCCATGATCATCCGCATGGTGGTGGACTTCCCGGCGCCGTTCGGGCCGACGAACCCGGTGACCTGACCGGGCCCGGCCGTGAACGACAGGTCGTCCACGGCGACGGCGGCCCCGTACCGCTTGCGCAAGCCCCGCACTTCGATGGTTGCGTCCATGATCCGGCAGGCTACGGACCGCCGCGGGCCCGCGTCGTCCCGCCGCGGAGGCGTCTTGGGCGGCGGGGGACGGGGGACGCGGGGTCCCCCTCGGGAGGGACGCCGCCGCGCCGCCGTCCACGCCACAATGGCGTGCGTGGGGGAGACCGACGGGTGGCCGCGATGGCCGGCGGCCGGCGCCTGCCTGGCCGCGGCGGGCGTGGCGGAGGCCGTCCTGCGCACCCACGGCTCCGGCGTGGTGCTGTCCCTGGCGATCGCGGTGGACGTGTTCGCGACGCTGCCGCTGGCCGCCGTCCGCGACCGGCCCGGCGCGGCCGCCGCCGTGATCACCGTCGCCGCGGCCGCCGCGTGCGCGCTGCACCGCGGCCCCGCCGTCGCCGCCCTGACCGCCCTGGCCGCCGTGTGGACGGTGCTGCTGCTGCGGCGGATCCGGCGGCGCCGCGCCGCCGCCGCCGCGCTGGCCGCGTCCCGCCGCGCGTTCGAGAGCACGCTCCTGGAGCACACCGCGCGCGGCGAGCGCGCCCGCATCGCCCGCGAGCTCCACGACGTCGTCGCCCATCACATCTCGATGATCTCCGTGCAGGCCGAGACGGCGCGGCTCGCCGTGCCCGGCATGCCCGCCGAGGGCGCCGAGCGGCTGCTGGCCATCGGCGACACCGCCCGCACCGCGCTCACCGAGATGCGCCGGCTGCTCGGCGTGCTGCGCGAGGACGCCGGCGCCGAACCCGACCGCCGCCCGCAGCCGGGCCTGCAGCAGCTCCTCGACCTCGTCGACCAGACCCGCGAGTCCGGCGCCGGCGCGGTCCGGCTGATCGTCCGCGGGGACGTCGCCGCCCTCGACCCCGGCCTGGAGCTCGCCGCCTACCGGATCGCGCAGGAGGCGCTGACCAACGCCCGCAGGCACGCCCCCGGCGCCGCCGTCGACGTGGAGATCGACTACGCGCCGGGCGCGCTGCGGGTGACCGTCCGCGACAACGGCCCCGGCCCCGCGCGGGCGGACGGATCCGCCGGGCACGGGCTGCTCGGCATGCGCGAGCGCGCCGCCGCCGCGGGCGGGGAGCTGCGCACCGGCCCCGGGCCGCTCGGCGGGTTCCTGGTCGAGGCCGTCCTGCCGGTGGAGGCGCCGTGACCGTGCGCGTGGTGGTCGCCGACGACCAGGAGGTCGTCCGCGCCGGGTTCGGGGCGCTGCTCGGCACCCAGCCGGACCTGGCCGTCGTGGCGACCGCGTCCGACGGCGCCGAGACGCTCCGGGCGTGCCGCGAGCACCGGCCCGACGTCGTGCTGATGGACGTGCGGATGCCCGTCATGGACGGCATCGAGGCCACCCGCCGCGTCACCGCCGAACCCGACCCGCCGCGGGTGCTGATGCTGACCACCTTCGACCTCGACGAGCACGTCTACGCCGCCCTCGTCGCCGGGGCCAGCGGCTTCCTGCTCAAGGACGTCACCGCCGAGCGGCTGTTCGACGCCGTCCGCGTCGTCGCCGCCGGGGACGCGCTGCTCGCCCCGGCCGTCACCCGCCGCCTCATCGGCGAGTTCGCCCGGCTGCGGCCCCGCCCGCCCGAGCCGGACGTCCTGGACGCCCTCACGCCCCGCGAGACCGACGTGCTGCGCCTGGTCGCCACGGGCCTGTCCAACGCCGAGATCGCCGGGCGCCTGGTGGTGGGGGAGGAGACGGTGAAGACCCACGTCAGCCGGATCCTGCGCAAGCTCGGGCTCCGCGACCGGGTGCAGGCCGTCGTCACCGCCTACGAGAGCGGCCTCGTCAGGCCCCGCACGGGCCGCTGAGCGCCGGACCCCGGACATGGCAAGGGCCCGCACCGGCCGCCCGGTGCGGGCCCTTCCCACCGAAGATGAATCCCCCGTCCGCTAGGCGGACTTCCTGCGCCCCGCCCGCAGGATCTCCAGGCGCTCGGCGAGGACCTCCTCAAGGTCCTCGACGGTCCTGCGCTCCATGAGCATGTCCCAGTGGGTCCGCGGCGGCTTGCCCTTCTTGGCTTGGGGCAGCTCGCCGTCGACCCGCAGGGCGGTGGCGCCGCAGTTGCGGCATTCCCAGGTCATCGGCACCTCGGCCTCGGCGGCGAGCGTCACGGTGAACCGGTGGCCCTTCGTACAGGTGTAGTCCACCTCTTGCCGAGGGGCCAGATCGGTGTTGCGATCATTCTCGTAGCTCGTCGCTCCGAGTCGGGTGCCGCGAAGTGCGCGCTCGGCCATCGTCACGTGCCTCCCAGACGGCTTGCGGTCTTGCCCTCACCAACGCTGAACACCGTGACAAGATTCCCCCCGCCGGGGTGATCCAACCCTGCCGTTTCCGGCCGCGGCCCGGCGCGGGCGCGCGGACCGGGGCCCGCGGCCCTACCCGCGGCCGTCCAGGACCGCGTCGATCAGCCCGTACTCCTTGGCCTCCGCCGCGGTGAAGTACCGCTCCCGGTCCAGGTCGCGGCGCACCGCCGCGGCGTCGCGGCCGGTCGCCTCCGCCAGGATCGCCTCGGTCTGCGCCCGCAGCCGCAGCACCTCCCGCGCCTGGATGTCCAGGTCGGTGGCGTAGCCGCGGGACACCTCGACCTCCGGCTCGTGCAGCAGGATCCGCGCGCCCGGCAGCGCCTGCCGGCGGCCCGGCGAGCCCGCCGCCAGCAGCACCGCGGCCGCCGACCCGGCCTGCCCGACGCAGGTCGTCTCGATCTCGGGCCGGACGTAGCGCATCGTGTCGCAGATCGCGAGCATCGCCGTCAGCGACCCGCCCGGCGAGTTGATGTAGAGGGAGATGGGCCGGTCGGCGTCCATGCCCTCCAGCGCCAGCAGCTGCGCGGTGACGTCGTTGGCGCTGGTGTCGTCCACCGGCGCCCCGAGGAAGACGATCCGGTCCTCGAACATCCGGTTGTAGGGGTTGGTGTCCTTGCGGCCGTAGCTCGTCCGCTCCTCGTACTCGGGGACGAGGTACCGCCGTTCCGCCCTTGTCATGTGCCCACCCGGTCGGTGCTGTCGATGACGTGGTCGACGAAGCCGTACTCGCGGGCCTGCTCGGCGGTGAACCACCGGTCCCGGTCACTGTCGGCCTCGATGCGCTCCAGCGGCTGCCCGGTGTGCACCGCGGTCAGCTCCGCGAGCGTCCGCTTGAGGTAGAGCGACTGCTCGGCCTGGATCTTGATGTCGGACGCGGTGCCGCCGATGCCGCCGTGCGGCTGGTGCATCATCACCCGCGCGTGCCGCAGCGCGTACCGCTTGCCCGGCGCCCCGGCGCACAGCAGCGTCTGACCCATGGACGCCGCCATGCCCATCGCGACGGTGGATATGTCGTTCGGGACGAACTGCATCATGTCGTAGATCGCCATGCCGGCGTCCACGACCCCGCCGGGCGAGTTGATGTACAGCGTGATGTCGCGCCGCGCGTCCTGCGCCGCGAGCAGCAGCAACTGCGCGTTGATGCGGTTGGCGACCTGGTCGTCGACCTCGGTCCCGAGGAACACGATCCGCTGGGCCAGCAGCCGCTCGAACAGCTGGGCGTCCGCGATCCGCGGCATCTCCGCCACCGCCGCCCGCGACCTCCCCACGAACGTCTCCACCCGCCGCTGACCGCTCATGCGTCCTCCTAGGTCATCTGTACAGTACGTACAGATGGACAGTAATCTCGGGGAAGAGGGGCCGCCAGGCGGGGACGGCGAATTTCGCTATACGATGAATCACGTGGAAGTTCCGGTGACCGAAGCACGTGCCGAGTTCGCGGACCTGGTGAACCGGGTCGCCTACACGGGCGAGCCCGTCAAGCTGACCCGCCGCGGCAAGGTGATGGCCGCGCTGGTCTCCCCGGAGGACCTGGAACTCCTCGAGGCGATCCGCGCCCAGCGCCACGACCTCCAGGTCGGCGGGGCGGTCCCGCCGGGCCAGCCGTCCCGGCCCGCGGAGCGCACCCGGCCCCAACCGCCGATGCGCATCGCCGCCGAGTACCGCCCACCCGGCTTCAACCGCTGACCCCACCCCACCTCGGCGGTTCGTGCGCAGCCTGCCACGTGGGCGCCCGTCAGCCCGTCCGGCGCCGGAAGGCGGTGCGGTAGTCGCGCGGGCGCCGTCCGGTGTGCCGGGCGAAGAGAGCCGAGAAGGTTCCGGGGTCGCGGTAGCCGACCGCGGCGGCGATGGCGGCGACGGTGCCGTCCGTGGTCTCCAGGAGGTGGCGGGCGCGGCGGATCCGGGAGGTCTGCAGGTACTCCAGCGGGCTCTGCCCGGTCTCCTGCGCGAAGCGGCGCAGCAGCGTCCGGGTGCTGACCTGGAAGGCCTCCGCCAGTGCGGCGAGGTCGTACCGGGCGGCGAGGTTCTGGTCGAGCCACCGCATGACCCTGCGGGAGAACTCGTGCCCCGGCCGCGGGAGGAGCCCGGCGTCGACGTAGGGGGCCTGGGACGACCGTGCGTCGTCGACGAGCGCCACCCGCGCGGTCCTCCGGGCCACGCCCGCGCCGCTGTGGCGGCGGATCAGCTCCAGCGCGAAGTCGTACATGGCGCTGAAGGCGGCGGTCGTCGTCACACCCGCGTCGGTGACGACCAGCCGTTCGGGCCGGACGTCGGCGTCCGGGCAGCGCCGTGCCAGCTCGTCCGCGAAGAGCCACGCCGTCGTCGCGCGCCGCCGCTCGAGCAGGCCCGCTTCGGCCAGCAGGAACGCCCCGACGCAGATCGCGACGACGGCCCCGCCCGCGGCGGCGTGGGAGCGGATCGCCGCGATCTCGGGGCCCAGCGACGCCAGTTTCGCGTCCACGTCGAGGCCGGGCGCGAGTTCGAAGCCGGGCACGACCAGGACGTCGACGGCGCGCAGCGGGGAGACCGCCAGCACGGTGCCGCCGGACGCGGCGACGCGGCGGCGGGGCGAGACGACCGAGACCTCGTAGCCGTCGCGGCCGGGGCCGGCGATGTGCGCGGCCATCGTCAGGAGGTCGGGGACGCCGAACACCTCCGACGCGAAGCACTCCGGATAGGCCAGCACCCCGACTCGCAACGCGCTCATCCCCGCCTCCTCTTCGCTGGCGAGATTACCCCTGTGAATGGCGATCCGGCCTATCCCGGTGCGAGGGGGCGGCGGTCCAGGCTTGTCCCATGAACGCGACCAACGTGAGTCTTGACGACGCGATCACGGACTTCTCCCGCCGGCGGGTGGAGGTCGACGGGGTGGTGAAGACGGTGTACGTCTCCGGGGACGGGCCGGGCGTCGTACTGATGCCGGAGATGCCCGGCATCAGCCCGGACGTCCTGCGGCTGGCGCGGTGGGTGCGGGACGCGGGGTTCACCGTGCACGTGCCCTCGCTGTTCGGCGACGACGGCGCCTACCCCACGGCCGAGGGCGGGCAGGAGGTCGTCCGCCGCGCGTGCGTCAGCGCCGAGTTCCGCGCCTTCGCCGGCGGCGGCAGCAGCCCCGTCACCGCGTGGCTGCGCGGCCTCGCGCGGCAGGCGCACGGCGAGTGCGGCGGCCCGGGAGTGGGCGCGATCGGCCTGTGCTTCACCGGCAACTTCGCCCTGACGATGACGCTCGAGCCGTCCGTCATCGCGCCGGTGGTCAACCATCCCTCGCTGCCCTTGGACGACCCCGCGGGCCTCGAGATCAGCGACGAGGACGCCCGCGCCGTGCGGGAGCGCGTCGAGCGCGACGGGCTCACGGTCCTCGCCTACCGGTTCGACAACGACCGCTGGTGCACCGGCCAGCGCTTCGCCGCCTACCGGAGGCTGCTGGGGGACGCCTTCGACGGCCGCGTCCTGCCGGGCGGCGCCGCCAACACCGACCCGCCCCCGTTCTTCCGCGACGTCGTCCAGACCCCCCACAGCGTCACCACCGCCCACCTGGTCGACGAGGACGGCCACCCCACCCTGCGCGCGAGGGACGAGATCATCGCCTACCTGACGGCCCGCCTGCGCCCCTAGGCGGGGCGGCCCAGTTCCTTGCGGAAGAGGTGGTGGACGTTCTCGCCGAGGATCTTGCGGATGTCGGGCTCGGTGTGGCCGCGGCGGAGCAGGGCCTCGGTGACCAGGGGGAGGCCGCGCGGGCCGTCGAGGCCGGGGACGACGGCGTTGACGTCGAAACCGGCCAGGGCGCTCATGTCCTCGCAGCAGGGCGGGGTGAGCTCGTGGTTGACCTCGCGGATGAAGTCGGGGCCGAGGCCGACGTGGTCGATCCCCGCGACGGACGCCACGTGCTCGATGTGGTCGACGAGGCGGTCGACGGTGTAGCCCTCGGGGCCGGTGCTGAGGAAGCCCGCGACGAAGTTGACGCACACCACCCCGCCGGTGGCGGCGATGCCGCGGAGCTGGTCGTCGGTGAGGTTGCGGTGGTGGTCGCGCAGGGCCCGGGCCGAGGAGTGGGTGGCGATGACCGGGCGGGTGGCGAGTTCCAGGACGTGGGCGACGCCGGCGGCCCCGAGGTGGGAGACGTCGAAGACCACGCCGAGCCGCTCCAGTTCGGCCAGCGCGTCGACGCCGGCGGCGGTCAGGCGGCTGCCGGTGGCGTCCTCGCCGCTGCCGTCGGCGAGCGGGGTGCGGCCCCAGTGCGCGATCGAGGCCACCCGGACGCCCAGCCGGTGCAGGGTGGAGAACAGTTCCACGTTCGCGTCGAGGCCGGGGGCGCTCTCCAGGGCCAGCACCAGGGCGATCTTGCCGTCCGCGAGCGCCCCGTCGATGTCCTCGCCGTTCCGGCACAGGCTCACCTCGCCGGCGTTGCCCTCGGCCAGGACGTGGGCGGCCTCGACCATCCGGAGGGTCTCGCGCAGCGCGCCCTCCGGCCGGAACCGGTCGTCGATGAAGACCGGGAGGACCTGCAGGTCCACGCCTCCGTCGCGGAGCTGGGGGAGCCAGCGCTCCCGGAAGAACCCGGCCCACTGCGCGGGCGGGCGGGCCGCCACGGCCATCAGCAGATCGTTGTGGGTGTCGGCGACGACGGCGCGGTGGTGGAGGTCGGCGGACATCTCGATCCCTTCTGTGCCGGACATGCGCAGCCTATGGCCGGTGCCGCGGGGCGCGGGTCAGGGGGCCGCGGGCTCCGGGGGCGGGAGGTAGGGGCGGAAGTGGTCGGCGACGAGGTCGGCGACGGCGGCGGCGTCGCGGGTGCCGTCGACCTCGATGACGCGGACGCCCAGGCGGCGGGCGGAGCGGACGGCGTCCGCGGCGACGAGGCGGTCGCGTTCGAGGCGGTTGGCCTGGGCGCGGGCGGGGTCGCTGAGGTCGTGGCCGAGGGCGGCGGCGCGGGGGAGGACGCGCTGCTGCCGGTCGCGGAACTCGTCGGTGGGGACCATGACGACCATGCGGCGGGGCGAGCCGGCGACCGGGACGACCAGTTCGGGGCGCAGCCCCCAGCCCTCGGCGATCACGGGGCGTCCGGAGACGAGGGCGCGCAGGTCGTCCAGGGCCCATGCGAACCGGACGGGGAAGCCGGCGAGGGTCTCGGCGGCCATGGCCTGCGGGGTGGTGTCGACCCAGGCGGCCTCGGGGTCCGGGCCGGCGGGCGGTTCGCCGAGGCGGACGCGGCGGGCGATGCGGCGGTCGTTGTGGCCGCGGGCGTCGTGGTAGTCGTAGCGGTAGGCGGTCAGCCCGTGCCGGACGGCCAGCAGCCGGGCCACGGTGGACTTGCCGGCCCATTGCCCGCCGCCGATCCACAGGGCGCGGGCGAGCGTGCCGGACGGGTCCCCGGCGTCGTCTCCTGGCACTGGGGCCTCCTCAGGCGGTGCCGTGGGGCCACAGGCCGCGGGCGGACATGATGCGGCGGAGGGTCAGCAGCTCGTCGGTCATGATGCCGTCGATGCCGAGGTCCAGGAGCCGTTCCATGGCGGCGGGGTCGTTGACCGTCCAGGCGTGGACTTGCAGCCCGAGCCGGTGGGCGTGGTCGATGAACGCCTCGGTGACGAACGGGACGGGCCCGAGGCCGTAGGGGACCTGGGCGCAGGCGACGCCGGTGGCGGCCAGCCGGACGAGCTTGGCGGCGGGGCCGCCATAGGAGCGGGCGCGCAGCGCCATCACGCCGCGGGGGCCGAGCGCCATGCACACGTCGCGGCCGGTGAACAGGGGGAGGCGGGCGCGCATCTGGGCCAGGCGGCGGGTGGAGAAGGAGGTGATGCACACCCGGTTCCAGGCGGCGGTGCGGTGCAGCGTCGTGGCGAGCGGGCCGATGACGTGGGCGTCCTTGAGGTCGATGTTGACGCGGGCGTCGGGGAAGGAGCCGAGGACCTCCTCCAGGCGGGGGATGGGCTCGGTGCCGGCGATGCGGGCCTTGGCGACCTCGGTGTAGGGCAGCCGGGAGATGGTGCCGGTGCGGTCGGTGACGCGGTCGAGGGTGCGGTCGTGGAAGGCGACGACGACGCCGTCGGCGGTGGCGTGGGCGTCGGTCTCCAGGTAGCGGTAGCCGAGGTCGGCGGCGCGCTGGAAGGCGGCCATCGAGTTCTCGGGCCGTCCGGCCGCGCCGCCGCGGTGGGCGAAGGGGATGGGGCCTTGGTGGTCGAGGAACTCGTACGAGCGGCGCACCCCTCCGATTATGGCGGACACGTCGATCAGCCTTGACCTTACTGTGTAAAGGGCGGGGGCGGGTGCCGCGGTGCTACGGTCGCCCCGCAAAAATCGATCAGCGAAGGAGCACCGGCATGGCGGACGTGAACGACTACAGGGCGACGTTCGAGCTCGTGGACGTCGACGGCGACGGCTACATCTCCACGGCGGAGCTGAAGAACCTGATGACCAAGCTCGGCCAGGACGTGACCGAGACGCGCGCGGTGGAGGTGGTCGTGGCCGCCGACGCCAACCGCGACGGGAAGATCTCCCTGGAGGAGTTCACGGCGCTGATGGAGGGGACCGCCCGGTCCTGACTCCGGGTCAGCCCGGCAGCCGCCTGATCTTCAGGGCGTTGTCGGTGCGGGTCATGGTGCGTCCGTCCGGGGCGGTCTGGACCCGCTCGTGCTCGCCGCTGAGCAGCACCTCCCACGCGCCGTCGGGGAGTTCGAGCGAGGCCAGCACCTCGTCGGGGGTGGGCAGGTGCACCTCGGGGTGGGCGTCGGGGTCCCAGGGCGGCGGCCCGGCGTGCCCCACGACCAGCAGGACGCCGCCGGGCGCGACGGCCGCGGCGGCCGCCCGCAGGACGCGCTCGCGGGGCATGGTCGTGGGGGAGTGCAGGAACTGGGCGGAGACCAGGTCGAACTCGCCCTCGGGGAAGGACTCGGCCAGGTCGCGGCGCTGGAAGTCGACGCGGTCGGCGACGCCCTCGTCGCGGGCGTGGCGCGCGGCGCGTTCGACGGCGACGCCGGAGACGTCGACGGCGGTGACGCGCCAGCCCCGCCGGGCGAGCCAGATGGCGTCGGCGCCCTCGCCGCAGCCGAGGTCCAGGGCGGTGCCCGGGGCGAGATCGGCGACCTCGCGGACGAGGACGGTGTTGGGGTTGCCGCTCCAGATGCGGTCGCTCTCGGCGTAGCGGGAGTCCCAGAACTCCTGGCCGGTGATGGTGTCGTCCATGGGTCGATGGTGCGCGATGGCCGCGGGTTCCGGCGAATCGCTTTGCCGTTCCCGCAAAAGGGGCAGGAGCGCGGCGGCGGCCAGGGCGGGGGCGGCGGCGAGAACATAGCAGAGCGGCAGGGGGAGGGCGTCCAGGTACACGCCGGTCACGGCCGTCCCGCCGGCGGCGCCGAGGTTGAGCGCGGTGTTGACCCAGGCGGCCGCGCGGGTGCGGGCGTCGGGCGGGGCGGTCGCGTCGGCGAGCAGGTAGGCGGCGGTCAGGACGGGGCTGATGAACAGTCCCGCGACGCACGCCACCGCCGTCAGCGCGAGGGTGGAGGGGGCGAGGCCCGCGGCGGCGAGGGCGGCGCCGAGCGGGAGGAGGAGCAGGGCGAGCCGGCCGCGTCCGGGCGGGGTGCGGCTCAGCGCGCCGTAGGCGAGCCCGCCGGCGGCGCTGCCGGCGGCGAGTGCGGCCTCGATCCAGGCGACCGCGGCGGGCTGGTGGTGCTGCCGGGTGAACGCGACGGCGAGCAGGGCGGTGGAGCCCAGGACGACGCCGGTGGACGCGGCGGCCAGGCACGGTGCGAGGGGGATCGCTGGCCGGCGGCGGCCGGGGCGGGTCGCGTGCGGTCGGGGCCGCACGGCAGGGGAAGTGACCAGGCCGAGGGTGCCGGCGGCGATGAGGGCGGCGCTGAGCGCGATGCCGAGGGCCGGGTGGGCGGCCGCTGCCAGCAACCCGGCCAGCAGCGGCCCGGTGACGAACACGAGCTCTTCGCAGACGGTGTCGAGGCTGTAGGCGCGGCGCAGGAGCGGCCCGTCCGGCAGGAGGGTGTTCCAGAGGGTCCGCATGACCACTCCGAGCGGCGGCATGGTGGCGCCGGCGGCGAGGGTGAGCGCGGTGAGCAGCGGGAGCGGCGCGCCGGGGCGCCAGGTGAGGGCGGCCAGGGCGAGCAGTGCCAGGCAGTAGCCGGCGGCCATCGGCGGGAGGGTGCGGCGCGGGCCGTGCCGGTCGATGAGCCCGGCGCGCAGGGGCGACAGGACGGAGACGGTGAGGCCGTTGAGGGCCATGAGGGCGCCCGCGCGGGCGTAGGAGCCGGTGGAGGCGGTGAACGCCAGCGTCAGGGACAGGAAGACCGTCCCGTAGGACAGGCGTCCGATCAGGGCGAGGGAGAAGGTGCGGAAGGCGTGGGGTGCGCAGGACGGCCGCGTACGACGGTGCCACGGAAGGTGTTCCTCATCGGGAGGCCCGCGGTGGGGCGGTTCATGGGGACGCCGGAGGCCGCCGCGCCGAGGCGGCGGCGTCGGGGCGTCCTACGCACGGATGAGGAACTGCACGGGCCGATCGTAGCGTGCCGGTGCTGGGGTGCTGGGGTGCGGCCGGTCAGGCCCGGGCGAGCCGCCACAGGTCGGGGGACCGGCAGGCGCGGGCGAGGCCGCGGATGGTGGCGCGCGCGGGGTCGCGGGCGATGGTGACGGTGAGGCTCATCTCGGCGGTGAGGCGGCCGGGCAGGGACGGCAGCCGGGCGCCGCCGCCGGTGAGCAGGAGGCCGCCGTCGCGGGCGGTGCGGCGCAGCGGGGCGGGCAGGTCGGCCAGCAGGTGCTGGACGCCGCCCGGGAGGCGCTCGCGTACGTACTCGGGGAGCCGGGGCACGGCGTGCCCGGCCTGCCGGTCGGGGACGTACTGGATGGAGCGGGCCAGGTGCACGCGGCCGCGCATGATGACGGCCATCTCGACGATGCCGGCGCCGATGTCGAGGATGAGGCGGGGCCGGGGGTCGTCCGTGCCGACGCCGGCGCCGATGGCGGCGGCCAGGGGCGCCTCCATGGTGCGGACGGGGCAGCCGGCGGCCGCGCGGACGGCGGTGGCCGCGCGGCCGAGCTGGGCGCCGCTGGCGGCGGCGGGCACGGCGAGCAGGATGTGGCGGAGCCGCAGGTCGGGCCCGGCCTCCTGCAGCGTGCGGCGGGTGAGCCGGGTGCAGGCGCCGGCGTCGGTGACGATGCCGTGCTCGATGGGGCGTGCGGGGGCGGTGCGGCGGCGCCCGGTGGGGGCCGGGACGTGGTCGCCGACCGCGGAGGGGCGGTCGACGATCACGTCCAGGGCGGGCACGCTGGCGCGGATGCGGCTGGTGCCGAGGTCGAGGGCGGCGCGGGCGCCGCCGGGTGCCGCGGTGGTGGCGGTCATCACCGCCGTCGCTGCTGGCAGGCCACGCAGCGGCGGGCGTACGGGATGATCTCCAGGCGGCCCTCGGGGACGGGCTTGCCGCAGTCCTCGCACAGGCCGTAGGTGCCGGCGTCGAGGCGGCCGAGGGCGGCGTCGATCTCCTCCAGGTTGCCCTGGAGGGTGCCGCGGCGGGCCATGGCGGCCTCGTCGGGGGCGCTGGGGCCCTCGCCGTCCAGGAGACCGAGTTCGGCGATGCGGTTGCGGCGCTCGCGCTCCAGGAGCTCGCGGGCCTGCCGTGCCGCCGCGCCGCCCGGCGGGTAGCCGCCGGAGGCGTCGCCGACCGCGCCGTTGACCGCGCCGTTGACCGTCATCGCAAGGGGCTCCCTTCGGTCGCCTGGGGAAAGTACGTGGCGAACCTCCACCATGGGGCAAGGGGGCAGCGCCCACCATGGGGGCGGGCACCCATTTGCGGGGGGTGCGAGGGTGCAGACGGCCGGGCCGGGAGGCGTCGGTCAGGCGCTCCATTCGCGGCGGCGGGCCTCGGCGAGGGCGATGGCGGTGGCGACGGCGACGTTGAGGGAGCCGACGCGTCCGATCTGGGGGATGTAGGCGACGGCGTCGGCGGCGGCGAGCAGGGCGGGGGAGCAGCCGTGGTCCTCGCCGCCGACGGCGAGGCAGACGTCGCCGTCGAGGGGGGCGTCGTGCAGGGGGACGGCGTCGGCGGTGAGTTCGACGGCGACGAGGCGCAGGCCCTCCTTGCGGACGGCGGCGGCGGCCTCGGCGGGGGTGCCGGCGTGCTCCCAGGGGACGAGGCGGTCGGTGCCGAGGGCGGTCTTGGCGACGCCGCGGTGGGTGGGGGGCGTGGCGTTGCCGGCGAGCCAGAGGTGTTCGACGCCGAACACGGCGGCGCTGCGGATGATCGAGCCCATGTTGAACGGCTGGGTGACGGACTCGACGAGCAGGCCGAGGCGGGCGTCGGTGCGGCGGCGCCAGTCGCGGTTGAGGCGCTTGACGTCGGTGGCGCGCAGCTGCCGGCGGCCCGGGGCGGGCTCGGGGGTGCTCTTCGGGTCGCGGGTGGTCATCGGGTGGTGCCTTCCGTGCGGGACGTGACGCGCAGGACGCGGTAGGCGGACCGGGAGGCGATCCGCTCGGTGGGGAAGCCCTGGCCGGTCAGCCACCGCTGGAGGGAGTCGGAGCCGAGGTGCTTCTGGACGACGAGGTGGGCGGTGCCCTCGGGGGTGAGGCGGGGGAGCCAGGTGAGCAGGAGGTCGTGGAGGGCGGCCTTGCCGATGCGGATCGGAGGGTTGGACCAGAGCGCGGTGAAGCGCAGCGCGGGGTCGATCTCGTCCGCCAGCCTGAACCTTACATTGTCAAGGCCGGCGGCTTTAGCATTATTCTCAGCGATTTCCAGCGCTCGCCGGTTCACATCTACACCCCAGACAATCCCCGACGGGGAGCGCTTTGCCAGGGTGAGGGCGATGGGCCCGTAGCCGCAGCCGAGGTCGAGGAGGTCGCCGTGCTGCGGGGGCGGCGGGACGGTCTCCAGCAGCACGCGCGTGCCGGGGTCGACCCGGTCGGGGGAGAAGACGCCGCTGTCGGTGTCGAGCCGCAGGTGCAGGTCGGGCAGGACGAGGTCGACGGTGCGGCGCCGGCTGGCGGCGCCGGGCCGCTCGGCGAAGTAGTGATCCCCCACGTCCGCCGACGCTATCAGTGCGGACGCGGCGCCCGAGCCGCTCGGGCGGGCGGCCTAGGGGGCGGCGAAACGTCAGGGCAGGCGGGAGAACCAGGCGAGGGAGGCGCCGCCGGCGGCGAGGGCGAACAGCAGCGCGATGCCGATGTAGCGGGCGGCGACGTCGCGGTGCTCGATCCGGAAGCCGAGGGAGGTGCCGATGTTGCCGTAGACCTCGTCGAGCTGGCCGGCGTCGGCGGCCTCGTAGGCCTTGCCCTCGGTGCTGTCGGCGAGGGTCTTGAGCGTCTCCTTGTTGACCGAGACGCTGGTGGTCTCGCCCTCGATGTCGACGGTGCCGTAGGGGGTGCCGAACGCGATGGTGGAGACGGGGATGTGGGCGACGCGGCTGGCGTCGACGGCCTCCTGGACGGAGCGTCCGGTGGTGTTGTCCCCGTCGGACAGCAGCACGATGTGGGCGGGCGGCGGGTCCTGGCTGGCCTCGGCGTCGAAGGACCGGACGGCCTGCAGGGAGGTGAAGACGGCCTCGCCGATGGCGGTGCGCTTGGCCAGGGCGAGCTGGTCGAGGGAGGCGATGGCGGCGGCCCGGTCGGCGGACGGCGCGGCGACGAGGTTGGCGTTGCCGGCGAAGGCGACGACGCCGACGTTGAAGCGGCTGGGCAGGTCGCCGATGAACTTCTTGGCGGCGGCCTTGGCGGCGTCGAAGCGGCTGGGGGAGACGTCCCTGGCCATCATCGACAGCGACACGTCCACGGCGACCATGATGGTGGCGCGGTCGCGGGGGACCTTCACGGAGGAGGCGGGCCGCGCGAACCCGACCATCATCAGCAGGATCATGATGAGGAACAGGCCGGCGGCGACGTGCCGGCGCCAGCCCGGCCGCCGGGGGGCGACCTGGGACAGCAGCGCCAGGTTGGTGAAGCGGACGGCGTACCTGCTGCGGCGCAGCTGCAGGACCGTGTAGGCGGCGGCCAGCAGCGGCAGGAGGCCGAGGAGCCAGAGGCGTTCGGGTGACAGGAAGGTCATGGGCGCACTCCCGCGGTGGTGAAGGGCCGGCCTGCGGCGCGGCGCTGGCGGAGGGCGAAGCGTGCGACGTCGGCGATCCAGTCGCGGTCGGTGCGCAGGACGAGATGGTGGGCGCCGCAGCGGCGCAGGGCGGCGCGGTTGCGCTCGCGCTGGGCGGCGGCCGCGGCGGCGTACCGCTCGCGGGTGCGGCGGCTGAGCACGATCTCGTGGACGGTCCCGGTCTCGGGGTCGGCCATCTCGACGAGTCCGACGTCGGGGAGGTCGAGTTCGCGGGGGTCGATGATCTCGATGGCGAGGACCTGGTGGCGGGCGGCGAGGCGGCGCAGCGGGCGCTCCCAGTCGGGCTGCCCGTGCGGGCCGGGGTCGGCGGGGCCGGTGAGGGGGTCGGTGCCGTCGGGGGCGAGGAAGTCGGAGATGACCACGCGCAGGCCGCGGCGGGTCTGGCCGCGGTCGAGGGAGGTGATGGCGGCGGCGAGGTCGCGGGGGGCGGTGGGGCCGGTGCGGGAGCCGGGGCCGTGTCCGGCGGACTGGGCGTCCAGGACGGACTGCAGGAGGGCGTAGAGGGCGGCCTTGCCGGTGCGGGCGGGCCAGCGGCGCATGCCGTCGGTGTGCAGGAGGTAGGCGCCGGCGCGGTCGCCGAGGCGGACGGTGAGGAAGCCGACGGCGGCGAGGGCGGCGACGGCGAGGTCGCGTTTGATCATGGTGCCGGTGCCGAAGTCCATGCTGGGGGTGAGGTCGACCAGGGACCAGGCTTCGAGTTCGTGGTCGGCGACGAGGTCGCGGACGTGGGGGGTGGTGGTGCGGGCGGTGACGGCCCAGTCCATGTGGCGGACGTCGTCCTCGCCGGGCTGGTAGAGGCGGGCTTCGGCGAGTTCGGTGCCGGGGCCGGGGAGCAGGCCGAGGTGCTCGCCGTTGAGGAGGCCGTCGAGGCGGCGGGTGACCTGGAGTTCCAGGCGGCGCAGGGTGCGTTCGGGGGCGAGGTGGGCGAGTTTGCCCCCGCTCCCGCCGCGGCGTCGTGCGGGGGCGTGGCCTGCGGCGGGGTGCGCGTGGTCGGCGCGCCGCGGGCTCATGCGGTGGTCACCGCCGCGGCTCCGTGGTTCCAGACGACGCGGGGCGGGGGGACGGCGGCGAGGATCTGGGCGATGACGTCGGCGGGGTCGATGCCGTCGGCGAGGGAGTCGAAGGTGAGGACGAGGCGGTGGGACATGACGTCGCCGGCGACGGCGCGGACGTCGTCGGGCAGGACGTAGTCGCGTCCGGACAGCAGGGCGAGGGCGCGGGCGGCGGAGACCAGGCCGAGGGTGGCGCGGGGGCTGGCGCCGATCTCGATGACGCCGCGCAGGTCGGGCAGGCGGTACTGCTCGGGTTCGCGGGTGGCCATGACGAGCCGGACGATGTAGTCGGCGATGAGTTCGTGGACGGAGACCTCTTCGGCGGCGCGCTGCAGGCCGGCGAGGCGTCCGGTGTCGAGGAGCTGGGCGGCTTCGGGCGGGTCGACGCTCATCCGCTGGAGGATCTGGAGTTCCTCGTGGGCGGCGGGGTGGTGGACGTCGATCTTCATCAGGAAGCGGTCGCGCTGGGCTTCGGGGAGGGGGTAGACGCCTTCGGACTCGATGGGGTTCTGGGTGGCGAGGACGATGAAGGGCTTGGGGAGGGGGTAGGTGCTGCCGCCGAGGGAGACCTGGCGTTCGGCCATGACCTCCAGGAGGGCGGACTGGACCTTGGCGGGGGCGCGGTTGATCTCGTCGGCGAGGACGAAGTTGACGAAGACGGGGCCGAGTTCGACGTCGAACTGCTCGGTGGAGGGGTGGTAGATGCGGGTGCCGACGATGTCGGAGGGGACGAGGTCGGGGGTGAACTGGAGGCGGGCGAAGGTGCCGCCGACGACGCGGGCGAGGGTGCCGACGGCGAGGGTCTTGGCGACGCCGGGGACGCCTTCGATGAGGCAGTGGCCGCGGGCGAGGAGTGCGACGATCATGCGTTCGACCATGTGGTCCTGGCCGACGATGACTTTCTTGACCTCGGTGAGGGTGTTCTGCAGGAGCGCCGCGGCCTCGTCGACGTCGGTGGCGATGGTCATGGTGGGAGTCCCCTCGCTGTCCCTGGTGGGCCTGTCCGTCGGGTGCCGGTGGGCGTGTTACGACCCTACGCGATCACTTGTACCCGTTCGTTCGGGATACGTGCGCTCGGGCGATGATCGGTTCAGGGTGCCGCGGCGGGGGCGCGCTGGTGGGCGGGTTGCCGGGCGTGTCGGCGTCCTGGGGCCGAGTGCGGGGCTTGGTTGTTAGTGTTGCGGCCATGTCGAGGCCGTTGCCGCCGGGTGATCCTGTTCAGCTGGGGCCGTTCCGTTTGTCGGCGCGTTTGTCGGAGTCGGCCGCCGGGATCGTGTTCCTGGGGGTGGACGGTGAGGGGCGGCGCGCGAGTGTGGCGGTGCTGAACCGCGGTGCGGCGGGTGATGCGGCGGCGCGGGACCGGTTCCGTGCGGCGATCAACGCGGCGGTGCCGGCGGCGGGTGGTGTGCCGGGCCGGGGGCCGGGTGAGGCCGCGGGCGGGGCGGGTGGTCAGGCGCCGGTGGTGGCGGCGCATCCGGACGGTCCGGCGCCGTGGGTGGCGACGTTGTACGAGCCCGACCGGGTGGGGGCTGAGCGTTTCCTGGAGCCGGTGGTGTTCCAGGGGCAGGGGCGTGCGTGGTGGGGCGGGCGGCGGCGTGGTCCGCAGTTCCAGCCGTACTGGCTGGGGTCGGGGGAGCCGGCGTTGGAGGCGCCGCGGCCGGGTCCGGCGGCGCCGGTGCCGGGCGGGGTGCCGGCGGGGGAGCGTCCGCCGGAGCGGAATCTGGTGGCGGCGGTGGTGGCGTTGGCGGCGGCGTTGCTGGTGCTGGCGTTGCTGATGGCGGTGCTGTTCGCGTGCCAGCCGACGGCGGAGGAGCCGCCGCCGACGCCTCCGGAGCCGACGCCGACGTTCCAGCAGCCGTCGCGGTCGCCGACGCCGTCGCGGTCTCCTTCGGGGCCGCCGCGGTCGCCGTCGAGTCCGCCGACGCCGTCGCCGTCGGGTACGGGAGGGGATGACGGCGCGCCGCTGTGATCGTCTGCCCGCCGGGTGCGGGCGGGTGGGGATCGGCGTTGCGCGGGTTGGTGCGGGGCGGCGAGCATGGGCGGATGGTGGAGAGTCTGCTGGCGTTCGCGGGTGCGGCGGTGCTGATCGCGATGGCGCCGGGGCCGAGCACGGTGGTGATCATGCGTGAGTCGGTGCGGTCGGGGCGCCGCGGCGGGCTGGCGGTGGTGCTGGGGAACGAGGCGGGGGTGCTGGTGTGGGGGTTGGCGGCGGCGGTGGGGTTGTCGGCGCTGCTGGTGGCGTCGCGGTTGGCGTATGAGGGGTTGCGGGTGGCGGGTGCGGTGGTGCTGGTGTGGTTCGGGGTGCGGGCGTTGTGGCGGGCGCGGCGCGGCGGGGCGTCGGATGGGCTGGAGGGTGTGGAGGGTGGGGGTGCGGGGTTGTCGGGGTGGCGGTGTTTCCGGTTGGGGCTGGTGACGAACTTCGCCAATCCGAAGGCGGGGGTGTTCGCGGTGTCGTTCCTGCCGCAGTTCGTGCCGGACGGGTGGCCGGTGGGGTGGACGCTGGTGGGGTTCTCGGTGCTGTGGGCGCTGATCGACTTGGCGTGGTACGCGGTGGTGGTGTGGGTGGTGGGGGCGGCGCGGCGGGTGCTGGGGCGGCCGGGGGTGCGGCGGCGGTTGGAGCAGGTGTCGGGTGCGGTGCTGGTGGGGTTGGGGGTGCGGTTGGCGGTGGAGGCGCGGTGACGGCACTGGGCGGTATGACGTTTTTTGGCACATTTTCATGATCAGTTTTGGTGGTGCGGGTCGTAGCCTGGGGCGATGACCGCACTGGATGACCTTGCCGGCCGGTACGCGGACGAGTTCGCCGCGCTGGATCCGTGCCTGGCGGCGCTGATGGGGATCGCCGGGCAGGACGCGCGGCTGACCGACTACGGCCCGGACGGGGCGGCGGCGCGGGCGGAGTTGTCGCGGCGGACGCTGGCGGAGCTGGCGCGGGTGCCGGTGGAGGGGGAGGCGGGCCGGGTCGCGGCGGCGGTGCTGCGGGACCGGCTGGAGGTGGAGGTGGCGCTGGACGAGGCGGGGGTGCGGGATTGGTTCCTGGACACCACCGACGGTCCCGTCCAGCGGCTGCGGATGGCGGTGGAGCTGCTGGACCAGGGGGCGGAGACCGACTGGGAGGCGGTGCGGTCGCGGCTGGCGGCGCTGCCGGGCGCGCTGGCGGGGCTGCGGGTGTCGCTGGAGGAGGCGTGCGGGCGGGGACGGGTCGCGGCGCGGCGGCAGGTGCTGCGCAGCGCGCGGGAGTGCGCGGAGTTCCCGGCGTATCTGGAGGGTTTGGCGGCGCGGTACGGGGAGGGGCCGCTGGCGGGTGCGCTGGGCGAGGCGGTGCGGGCGGCGTCGGCGGCGCTGGTGGAGTTCGCGGGGTTCCTGACGGGTGTGCTGGCGGCGCGGGCGCCGGAGCGGGACGCGCTGGGCGCGGACCGGTACGGGCTGGGCGTGCGGGAGTTCCTGGGGACGGAGCTGGATCTGGCGGAGACGTACGCGTGGGGCTGGGAGGAGCTGGCGCGGATCGAGGCGGAGATGGCGGTGGCGGCGGAGGAGATCCTGCCGGGTGAGCCGCTGCCCGCGGTGATGGCCGCGCTGGACGCCGATCCGGCGTACCGGGTGGTGGGCGCGGAGGCGTTCCGGGAGTGGATCCAGGAGCTGGCGGACCGGGCGATCGCGGATCTGGACGGGGTGCATTTCGACATTCCGGCGCCGCTGCGGCGGATCGAGTGCCGGATCCCGCCGGTGGAGTCGGGGATCTACTACCTGGCGCCGGCGGAGGACCTGTCGCGTCCGGGGACGGTGTGGTGGACGGTGGAGGATCCGGCGGCGGAGATCGTGACGTGGTCGGTGCCGACGACGATGTTCCACGAGGGGGTGCCGGGCCATCATCTGCAGCTGGGGGTGACGGTGCTGAACCCGCGGCTGAACCGGTTCCAGCGGGTGTCGAGCGAGCTGCACGCGGGGCATTGCGAGGGGTGGGGGCTGTACGCGGAGCGGCTGATGGACGAGCTGGGGCATTACGCGGATCCGGCGCACCGGCTGGGGATGCTGGCGGGCGGGCAGCGGTTCCGGGCGGCGCGGGTGGTCCTGGACATCGGGCTGCATCTGGAGCTGCCGATCCCGAAGGGGACGGGGTTCCACGAGGGGGAGCGGTGGACGCCGGAGCTGGGGTTCGAGTTCCTGCGGTCGCGCAAGGGCCCGGATCCCGATTCGGTGGTGGCGTTCGAGATCGACCGGTACCTGGGGCGTCCGGGGCAGGCGATCGCGTACAAGCTGGGGGAGAAGGTGTGGCTGGAGGCGCGTGAGGCGGCGCGGCGGCGGGCGGGTGCGGCGTTCGACCTGAAGGAGTTCCACCGGCGGGCGCTGGATCTGGGGCCGATGGGTCTGGGCCGGTTGCGCACCGAACTCGCCGGGGCGTGAGCGTCCCGTCTCCCGGGCTTGTGGCCGCGTCGGGCAGAGTCGGACGGGCTCAGACGGGTTCGGGTGGGTTGACGTGGGGTCGGGCGGAGGCGCCGAGTGCGTCGGCGCCGGTTTCGTGGAGGCGGCGGCTGGCGCCGGCGGCCGCTGCAGGCGTTTCGTCGGGAGTGCGGGCGATGTGGCAGGCCTTGGGGTCGCCGGTGTCCAGGACGCTCTTGGCGTAGTGGGGCGGCCACCGCAGCAGGATGCGGCGCCCGCAGGTGGGACAGGCCCATTCCTCTAGTCCGGACTCTCCGGTGCGGACCATCCGCATCTCATGGGTCCTGTGCAAGTCGGTGGTCCTCCCTCGACCTTCGGCGGCGTTTGGTGAAATCCGACCTGCTTGTGTGATTTCCCACGTCAAGGGGGTTAAACGGGGTGGGCAAGCCTCTTTAAGGACAGGAGGTCAGGGGATGTCGGGGCCGTCCGGAACGGCGGTGAGAGCGCGGTGGACGGCGGCGCCGATCTCGGCGACGGCCTCGGCGGGGCGGCGCGCGAACGCGCCCCAGCCGAGGAAGCCGTGGTCCAGGCCGGTGCCGGCGACGAGGGTGACGGGGACGCCGGCGGCGCGGAGCCGGGCGGCGTGCCGCTCGGCCTGCGGGCGCAGCCGGTCGTGCTCGGCGGTGGCGATGACCGCCGGGGGCAGGCCGGCGGGGTCGGGGTCCAGGAGCGGGGAGACGTCGGGGCGGGTGCGGTCGGCGCCGCGCAGGTAGGCGCGCAGGGCCCGGTCGACGCCGTCGCGGGGCGGGGCACCGACAGCATGATCGTCCCGTCCCGCCGGGGGCGGCCGTGCAGGACCGAACCGGTCACGGCCTCGCTGATCCGCAGCTACCCGGTGCGGAGCCCGGTCGCGGGCGTCACCGTCTCCGACGGGTTCCTCG